>CAYLJQ010001134.1:0-1867 GCA_964383955.1 uncultured Heliomicrobium sp.
ACCATTTTTCCTATTGGGCGAACCGGAACCAATTCTTCCGGGATGATTTTGGTCGGATCAAGCAAATCAAAATTGAACTTGTGTTCGTCGGCTTCTTCGACAATCTGCACGCCCAGCTCATATTCCGGATAAGCGCCATTTTCGATAGCTTCCCACAAATCGCGACGGTGAAAGTCAGGGTCTTTGCCGGAAATCTTCTGCGCTTCATCCCATACCACCGAATGCGTCCCCAGCACCGGATTCCAATGAAACTTGACGAAACGCGACTTGCCGCGTTCATTGACGAAGCGGAAAGTGTGGACGCCAAATCCCTGCATCATGCGGTAGCTGCGCGGGATGGCGCGATCCGACATCGCCCACATAATCATGTGCATGGATTCGGGCATCAGCGAGATGAAATCCCAAAACGTGTCGTGCGCGGAAGCAGCTTGCGGCATTTCATGATGCGGTTCCGGCTTCACAGCGTGAACCAGATCGGGAAACTTGACGGCATCCTGAATGAAAAAGACCGGTATGTTGTTGCCGACCAAATCGTAAATCCCTTCTTCGGTGTAAAACTTGACGGCGAAACCTCGCACATCACGCGCCAGGTCGGTTGAACCGCGCGAACCAGCGACCGTTGAAAATCGCACAAACACAGGCGTTTTCACCGATGGGTTTTGCAGAAACTTTGCCTTCGTCAGCGGAGCCAGCGATTCATAAACCTGAAAGTATCCGTGCGCTGCCGAACCGCGCGCGTGAACGACACGTTCGGGGATGCGTTCGTGATCGAAGTGGGTGATCTTTTCGCGCAGGATGAAATCTTCCAGCAGCGATGGGCCGCGTTCGCCTGCTTTAAGCGAGTTTTGATTGTCGTTGATGCGAAGCCCTTGATTGGTTGTCAAAAACTGATCTGTCCCATTTTCCGTAAAACGCGCCAAATCATTTGCTTTGGCGCTACTATTCGTCAGCTTGTCTTTGCTATTTTTTGCCATGGTTCCTCAATGAATGTTCGACAAAGTGCCCGCGTGGCGGGTTTGTTGCAGAGGCCAAGATAAAGCGATAAACCGCGAGTTGCCTGTTGCGAAGAATCGGAACAGTGCCATAGCAGTTGTTGTGCAATGATACAGGGTGTTCGAATTCTGTTATGCCGCGCCAACTTGTGCGTATCTTTCAAGAACAGGCAAGAACAGGCAAGAACAGGCCCTTATCAATCTTTACTTGGACAACCTTCCTGTTGAATTTGGTCAAAAACCTTCCGTTGTCACTGCCGAAAGAACAACTCTTCCGAACTTTCACCGACTAAGAAACAGTTTGATCAAATCCAGCGAGCTTCTGCTGCAAACGTCGAGCCATCGGTTAGCGAAGTTCTGCGAATGCTGTTCAGCACCCTTGGCTAAGCGATCTGTTTGCGATGTCCGCAGGCCGAAAACGTTTTTTGCTAGTAACTGCTCAGCCCCAACGGGGCAACATCAAAAAGCCCAGGGCAACACCCTGGGAATGAACCGTCCATTCGAGTAAGCCCCAACGGGGCGGAATCGGTATTGCGCCCCGTTGGGGCTTGGCGACTATCCAAATGGATACCCGGTGCGTTGCACCTGGCTATCATATTGTGCCCCTTTGGGGCTGAGCAGTTACTGTTGCTTTTTATTTTTTGCGGAGTGAGATGGACAGTAACGTTACTGAGGCATTGGCGCGGATGAAAAGGAAAAAGAGAGTAAATGCGAGAGTAGTCAGGATATGAAGTTGAGATGATGTCTTCGAGTAAAAGTGAGAGGAGCCGCAACGCCAGGTCATTGAAACAATGTTCTGGCGTTGCGGCTCCTCGCTTCCCTTAGCTGCCAAGCATCCCCTACTGACAGCTAGGGGGGAAGATCGGAATTACCAC
>CAYLJQ010001135.1:0-1855 GCA_964383955.1 uncultured Heliomicrobium sp.
GAATCGGTCCGCCAGCGCTCCGCCGAAAAACCCTCCAATGCCGCCGAACAGTATGAATCCAGCCAAAATCCAACTGCGTTCGTTGTCTGACATCCCGTTGCTTTGCAGCGCAAATGGCAAAAAAGTTTGCACGCTGACAGACACGGCAGAGCGCAGCACCACAGCAAAGTATAACAACGTCAATGGGGCCCAGGCAGCCCGCAACGCGTCTTTCAGGCTTGGAGCATTGGCAGTTCGCTCAACACGCTCCAGCGACGGGCAATACCGAAACATCAACAACCACATCGCAATGCCCCAGCCCATCGTGTACCAACTATGCTCCAAGCCATACAAACTGACCGACGCCGCGATCAAAATTGGCCCCATCGCATAGCCAACCGTACCCGCCGACGAAAAAACCGACATCACCATTCCCTGATACCTGCCAAGCCCGTCTGATGAAGCCGCGCGCGAAACCATCGCCGCGCCTTGCGGGTGAAACGCTCCCACTCCGATGCCCCCAATTACGACAAACGCCATCAACATCGGCAGGCTGGTCGCCGTTCCCAGCAAAGACAGAAATACTGCTGCCACCAAAGGGCCAAACACCGCCATCGAACGTTTCAGGTAACGATCCGAAATCATTCCATAAACCGGCTGCATCAACGACGAACTGATCATCAACATGGGCGTCAGCAATCCGGCCTGGGCAGGCTTCAATCCCAACCGAACAGTCATAATCGGCAACAACTGAAACAAAAAGCTGGAATAGGAATCCAACACGGCGTGCGCTGTTGAAAGTAGCGCGATAGTGGATTTGGCTTGCTTGGTCATAACGTACTATGCGCGGCGGAACCGATTTGAAGCTGCGACGAACTTGCCAAAAATTGCTTGTGATAATTGATCTTGCTGCCAGGCGACTTCAGGGTGCCATTGAACTCCCAGCACGAACCGATCCGGGCGAGCATCTATTACAGCTTCAATCACTCCATCCGTCGCACTGCCAATGACCTTCAGATCACGTCCGACCGTTGCGATAGCCTGGTGATGACTGCTGTTGACACGAACTGAATCCGTTCCGGCAAGCTGCGCCAGCAAGGAATCGGTTTCAAGCTTGACGCTGTGTGATGGCCGGGAATACACCTGACCTTGTTCGTGCTTGATGGGGTTTGCGACCTGCGATTCGATATCCTGAATTAGCGTCCCTCCGCGCGAAACGTTCAGCGACTGCATTCCAAAACAGATTGCCAGCACAGGCAACGCATGTGCTTCGGCAAGCTCCAGCAATTTCAAATCCGTTTGGTCGCGTTCCGGAATAACCGGGCCCAACTTAGGGTGAGGCTCTTCGCCATAAAGCGCGGGATCAAGATCGCTGTCACTGCCTGAGAAAACCAGTCCGTCCAGCCGATCAAACAGCGCGCTCAGATATTCTTGATTCGGAATCAGCGGAATGTGAACCGGCACGCCTCCCGCTGCTTCAACTGCTTCGGAATAATACCGCCGTAGGTAGAAAGTGTCCTCAGCATTCAGTCGCTCAATGATGCCAATCAGCGGACGTTGAGCCTGGTTTTTCGATGAATTGATGCTCGGCAAAATGCGCTGAATCCTTGTAAGAAGTTCGGCAGTAGGTCAGTAAGTCAGAAGTCTAAGCGGTGAGTTTGAGGCTTGTCAAAAATCACGTTTTCAAGTTCCAACTGCACAAATCAAAAAGCGAGAGGCGAGCTGTTGAAAGCTCGCCTCTCGCTTTTTGATATATTAAATGATTCGCCCGATCAGGCTTTAGCAGCTTGGCGGGAAGACCGGAACGATGTAGCCATCAACGCAGTTCAGCGTCAGGTGATGCAGGTTATGACCACCGTTGAACGCGCCCGCGCTG
>CAYLJQ010001136.1:0-1847 GCA_964383955.1 uncultured Heliomicrobium sp.
TCAACTCTCTACAATCCAAACCTCGCGCGTTACTCCAAAAACTTACTTCTGAAATTTTCATAGCATGACTTTTGAAACCTGGTTCCAATCCATTCACGCGGACATTCCTGTCCAATCAGCAAACGCAGTTTTGAAGCTCACCGAAGAAGGCGGAACGATTCCGTTCATCGCCCGTTATCGGAAAGAGCAAACCGGCAATCTGGATGAAGTTGCCATCGCCAATGTCATCAACGGCAAAGAGCGATGGGACGAAATCATCAAGCGGCAGGCCTTCATCGTTGAAGAGATTGAACGGCAAGGCAAACTGACTGAAGAGTTGAAAGAGAAGATTCTGGCGGCATTCAATCTGGACACGCTGGAAGACATTTACCTGCCGTACAAACAGAAACGCAAAACCAAAGCGACCATTGCCAAAGAAGCTGGTTTGGAACCCTTGGCCAACTGGATTTGGGATGTCGCGCATGCACTGGCGACGCCGGAACCGGGACAAACACTCGATTTATTCGCACTGGCGTTCTACAACGCCGAAAAGAACATCAACGATGCGGTGACGGCCATCAGTGGCGCGCAGGATATTTTGACTGAGCGTTTGGCGGAAACCATTGAACTGCGCGAACACACGCGCAAAACAGTTTTTGAACGCGGTGTTGGCAAAACCGTCAAAGCTGAAAAAGCCAAACCCGCCAGCAAGTTTGAACGCTACTTCGATTACTTCGAACCGATTCAGTCGCTGCTGAAACCCGAAGCTTCGCACCGTTATCTGGCAATGCGGCGCGGTTGGATGGAAGAAGAACTGACTTTGACCATCGGTGCAGGGCCGGAAGACCCCGATTATGATTTGATCTTGCAGGGAGCCTTTGACGCAGAAGCCTGTCCGGCGACTGTGGAGTGCGAACAAACGATCAAAGACGTCTTGCAGAAAGCTTCGCGCATGGCGTTGAAGGCGTATGTGTTGCCGAGCATTGAAACCGAAGTCCATCGTTCGTTGAAAGACATTGCCGACGAAGCCGCGATCAAGGTCTTTGCTGAAAATGTCAGGAAATTGCTGTTGGCTGCGCCTTTCGGAGCGAAAGCCGTGCTCGGCGTTGATCCAGGAATTCGCACCGGCTGCAAGCTGGCCGTGGTGGACGATTCCGGCAAATACGTCGCCAGCGATGTCATTCATTTGCAAAGCCCAAGCGAACAGGAGCGCGCGAAAAAACTGCTGGCGAATGTCGTCACCACCGCCAACATTCGCGCCATCGCCGTCGGCAACGGAACCGCTGGACGCGAAACCGAAACTTTTGTCCGCGACGCATTGAAAGAAGCGGGGTTGACGGTTCCGGTCGTGATGGTCAACGAATCCGGGGCCAGCATCTATTCAGCCAGCGATGTTGCCCGCGAAGAATTCCCAGACCTGGACCTGACAATCCGTGGCGCAATTTCCATCGCCCGCCGCTTGCAAGACCCGCTGGCGGAACTGGTCAAAGTTGATCCAAAGAGCATCGGCGTTGGCCAGTATCAGCACGACGTGAATCAGCCTGCGCTGAAAAAATCCCTGGATCTGGTAGTGGATGTTTGCGTGAACTCTGTTGGCGTAAACCTGAACACGGCGTCATCGCATTTGCTGGCGCGCGTTTCCGGCATCGGCCCATCGATGGCCAAAAAGATTGTCGAACATCGCGGAAGCAAAGGGCTGTTTGAATCGCGCCAGCAATTGCTGGAAATTCCGCGCTTTAGCGCCAAAGTTTTTGAGCAGGCCGCAGGCTTTTTGCGAATTCCCAACAGCCAACATCCGCTGGATAACACGGGCGTTCACCCGGAACGTTACGATTCTCTTGAACGACTGGCAGCGCGGCTGGGCAAAG
>CAYLJQ010001137.1:0-1837 GCA_964383955.1 uncultured Heliomicrobium sp.
GGCCCACAACGTCGGCAAGAAGTTTAATTCAATGCAGCAAGCCGCCCAGGCGGTCAAAGCCAAAGTGCTGGTGGTTGTCGCCCGGCAGGACATGATGGTCAATCCCGATCCGGCAGTGGAATTTGGCAAATTGATCAAAGCGGAATTGCTGGAAGTCAACAATGTTTGTGGTCACGTTTACGCAACCTGTGAAGGCGACAAGGTAAGTGCCGCTGTCGCAAAGTTTTTAACTCAATAATTCCTATCTCTTCGCCGCATAGCGGCGGTTGATTTTAGCCGTGGGTAAAACCCACGGTAGCTGTGCAAACAACCTTGCGTCGCGTTAGCGACGCCTGAATTCAAACGTCGCTGACGCGACGTAAACCAATTACGCGCTTTCCCGTGGGTTGAAAACCCGCGGCTAGACTCAAATGCCGCTACGCGGCAGACCGAGCAAGCACCATAACCTCATTCGAGAAAGGAAACAGAAAGACAATGGAATCAAATTCAAGGCGTGATTTTATCGCCAAAAGCGCGGCGGGCGTCGCCATGACAGCGGCAAGCTGGAACAGAGTGCTGGGCGCGAATGACAAGGTCCGGTTGGGCGTCATCGGCACAGGCAATCGCGGCGGCGACGTGATGAGCTGGTTTCTGAAAGAGTCAGACTGCGAAGTCACGGCGCTGTGTGATGTGTACGAAAAGGCCATGATGGAACAAAAGGAAAAGGCCGGA
The DNA here is from genome assembly GCA_964383955.1 of uncultured Heliomicrobium sp. Taxonomy (GTDB): domain Bacteria; phylum Acidobacteriota; class Blastocatellia; order RBC074; family RBC074; genus RBC074. The sequence goes on from CAYLJQ010001137.1 coordinate 712, forward strand.
GGCAAAGCGAAAACCTATGCCATTCACAACGAATTGCTGGCCAGCAAAGACGTTGACGCCGTGCTGATTGCCACACCGGATCACTGGCACGCCCAGATTGCCATTGATGCCTGCAACGCTGGCAAGGCGGTGTATTGCGAAAAACCGCTGACTTATTCCTGGCAGGAAGGCCACAACATTATCAAGGCCGTCAACGCCAACAAGACTGTTTTCCAGGTCGGTCTGCAACAACGCAGCGGCGCACATTACGCCGAAGCCAAACGCGAGTATTTCGACAGTGGCAAAATCGGCAAAATCGCCTTTGTCCGCACGTACTGGCATGGCAACGGATATCACCTGCGCAAACCGAATTTCAAAGATCAGCCCGCCGGATTGGACTGGAAACGCTGGGTAGGTCCGGCCAAAGCGCGCCCGTTCGATGCGCATCAGTTTTACAACTGGCGCGCCTATTTCGATTTCGGCGGCGGACAAATCACAGACTTGTTCACGCACTGGATTGACGTGGTGCATTGGTATCTGGGCGAAGAGATTCCAACGTCGGCTACGGCTGCGGGCGGCGTTTATAACTACAAAGACGGACGCACCGCCCCGGATACAATTTCGATTCAGTTGGAATACCCGAAAGAGTGGATGGCGACTTTCGACGCGACACTGGTTCCAGGCGCGCGCGGAGCGGCGATTGAGTTCATGGGATCAGGCGGCAGCCTGTACATTGATCGCGGCAGATATGTCTGGCAGCAAGCGCCGGAACGCAGGCAAGCGCCGCCGCCAGCGGTGACGGTGCAAGCCAAGAAACCGCTTGAAGCTGAGCACGTGCGGAACTTCCTGGACAGCATCAAGGCCAACAAGACGCCCAATTCCGATGTGGTCAGCGGCCACCGTTCGGCGCTGGCTTCCAATCTGGGCAAGATTGCTTACGTGCAAAAACGCCGCATTACCTTTAATCCTGCCACTGAAAAAGCTTATGTTCTGGCTGCGGCAACGCAAGCCAAGAAATAACTGCACAACAGGCAAAGCCGTGACAGCTTGTCGCCCTGAAAATCCGCCCAGGGTGACAAGCTGTCACGGCACGCTTCCCAAAAACACCCCTTCAGCTCCCATCGCCATTGGTTTTCAATCACTTACG
>CAYLJQ010001138.1:0-1835 GCA_964383955.1 uncultured Heliomicrobium sp.
GGTTGAAACTGCCAATGAGCAGCTTCTTGAAGCCGGCGGCTTCAACTGTGATTTCATATTCGCCCGGAATCAGATTCGTGACGGCGTAAAGACCTTCGCTGTTCGATTCAGTCTTTCTTTCGCTGCCGGTGGATTTCAGTTTGGCTGTGACCGTTGCTTTGGCGATGACAGCGCCTGCCGGATCGGTCACTCGCCCGCTGATGCTTGTGGTTGCTTGTTGAGCATAGAGGGCTGGCAGCTGGCAGCAGAACGTCAGCAATATCGCAGTAGCCGCAATTATTTTTCTTCGGTTTTGTCTCTGAAAAATGGTCAGAACATGAATCAGGCACTGAACGAGTTTATGGTTTCGTTGGCGAAGTGAGTGCATAGAATCTCCGGACGGATTCGGAAGGTTTGACGGTCAGGATTTCGCCAAACCTTCCCTGGTTAATTGAAGAGGTGCATAAATCTGACTGCTGACAGAAACCACCAAAAGCTCAAAAGTCACAAAACATTCGGATGTTGATTTGCCGCAAGCATTTTTTGTGGTTTTTGTGCTTCTTGTGGTGAATTCCTTGTCTTGGAATTATGCACAGGCTTCGGTTAATTGTTTCAGCAAGAATCAATTCCCGCCGTAAACTTCTTTGTAAACGCGAATGGCTTCATCTTCCGACGGCAGGCGCAGGTTGTCGGTAAACCGGTTCATGAAAGCGAACGCGCCGGTTTGCAGCACGATTTCCAGCGCGCCGTAATCGCCGAATTCTTTTCGCAGGGCTTCGTAATCTGCGTCGGTGATGGAATTGGGTTTGGCGGTCAGCTTGCGGGCAAAACTGACAGCCGCCAGTTCGCGCGGGCTGAGCCGTGAATCGTCTTTTTTCATGGCCTGAAGCTTCGCCGGATCAACGCCCTGCCGTTTCAATCCCAATACCTGATGCAGGATGCAGTAGCGGCAGCCGTTGGCCATCGAAACCGCAAACGAAACGTGCAGTTGAAGTTCGCGCCCGATCTTGCTGCTTCCTCGAACCGTTGTTCCGTAAGCGCGCCAGGCCGCCTGCAAATCCGGCACGCGCATCATTGCGCGCTGAGAATTGGCAATGCCCAATCCCAAACCGCCTGCTTGCGCGGCGTTTTCTTTGGCAGCGTTGACGGTTGTGACGGCGGCATTCATTTCGTCATCGGAAACCAGCGCAATTCGCGCTTCGGTTAAAGGGCTTTTTTCTCGCGTTGGGATGACAGGTTTGACGCTAGGATCAATCGCCCAGGCTTCGACCGGCAGATTCAACGCTTCGGCGTAGCGCGTGAAGTAGTTGAAGAAGCAGACGACCATCGTCAGTTCCACCATCTGCGCGTCGTTATAAAGTGCGCCTGTGGTTTGAAACTCTTCGTCGGTGATGCCGTGCGCATCGCGCGTCAGCAATTCTGCATATCGCAGCGCGCGTTGTTCCGCCGCTTTCAACTCCGCCAGTTTTTCAGCGCGCAACGCGCCCAGCAATTCTGTTCCGCGCTGACTTTCTCGCATCAGCCGGATGGTGTGCGCGGCAACGTACGGGCTGCCATTGACCTGCGCAATGCGCAATCCCATTGCCGCCTTGGTTTCCGATGCGATGGTTCCGCCGTACACGAAAGTTTTGAAAAGCTGCGCGAACTGTTTCGGCGCGTTCGGAATCATTGCCAATCCGCGAACGTAATTCGGGATGCGATTGCTGGTGGCCGGTTCAAAAGTTTCGACGCCTTTGAACGCATCGGACGTTTCATCGGCCAGCGCTACGCGTGCTGTCGCTTTGACGCGCAGCTTGGCTTGTTCTTCCAGAACGCTGACTTTCGCTGCTGGCGATTGGTTTTTTCCGTCCCCTTTG
>CAYLJQ010001139.1:0-1833 GCA_964383955.1 uncultured Heliomicrobium sp.
CGTTGAAGAAATAGCTCAATTCGATTTTCGCGTTTTCAGGCGAATCCGAACCGTGCGAAGCGTTTTCGCCCATGCTGGTTCCGAAATCGCCGCGAATCGTTCCTTTCGGCGCTTTGGTGGAATCGGTCGGCCCCATCAAATCGCGCCAAGCCTGGACCGCATTTTCTTTTTCCAAAGCCAGCACGACCGTCGGGCCGCTGGTCATAAACTCAACCAGTTCGCCAAAAAACGGGCGTTCGCTGTGAACCGCATAAAACCCTTCGGCAACCGGTTTCGACATATGAACCAGCTTCATTGCGCGAACCTTGAATCCATTATCCGTAATTCGCTGAATGATGTTGCCAACATTGCCCGCGCGAACAGCGTCGGGTTTGATCATCGCAAAAGTCATTTTGGGTGTGTCTGACATAAGTTGTTTTGAGTTCTCCTTGAACGATTGAAATAGTAAAAATGATTGCGGGAAATTTGGGATTGATAGTGGATGATAGCAACCGTGTTTTCCTGGCGTCAAATTTGGCTGAAATCGACTGGTATTTCGAAAACCCCCGACATCAAACACTGAGGGCTGAGCCGAACATATCGTTCAACTCAGCCCTCAGTGTTTAGGAAGCCACTAGAACAACGTTATGGTCTGGTCGGCGGAGCTTGACGACCTCCGCCGCTGGAAGCTGCTGGACTATCGCTGCGCGTTGGCGCAGACGAAGAAATCGTGGAAACAGAAGAAGCCGATGAGCCACTGGAAATTGACCGTGATCCGAAATCAGAGCTGCTGCGGTCAGCACCAAATCCTGATCCGGAATCAATCCGGCGTCCTTCGATCTGGCGTTGAATCGGTGCGCGGTCGTTTCCGGCAATGACGCGGCTTGGCAGGTTAACGCTTCCACCACCGCCACCGCCGTAATTTCCATACGGGTATCCATAATATGGGTTGTAACCATACGGCCAGTAATTCAAGGCCCAACCGTAGGAATTAAAGAAGCCGAAGCCATAAGGCGAATACCACAATCCGTTGCGCGGAATGAACGTGTAGCAGTTATACATGGAATCATACATCCATCCATAACTTAATGAGTTCATTGTCCGCGAACGGCGTAGCGCAGAAAAGTTGGCAGCCATCAGTGTATTGGCGCGATTGAAGCTCCAGGCATCAAACCGATCCGAGACATCTTTGTTGACTTTGGCCATATCCGACTTGGAAACCGGACTGCCGTTCAATTTGAAGGCGTTGCCACGTCCAACCTTCATCGCTTTGCCGACCAGGAATTGATTGCGGTCCCCAATGAACAATTCGCCCTGACGAACTTGAACCAATGTATTGGTGTCAATCGGGTCAAACCGGTATAGACCATCTTTTGCAATCGAAACAGTGCCGTGCGGAGTGACAATTTCAAGCGGAGAAGTCTTGCTGATGGTCGCAACTTGCTCTGTAGCCGTCGCCACTTCTGTAATTGCCGAGCCCTTTACAATTTCAAAACGAATTTGCGTCAGCGAAGTGCTAAGAGCGCGAACTTCGCTATTTTCATTCAGGCGAAGATACGATCCTGGGCTAAGCAGAATTTCAGCAAAGCTGTCAGCTTCAGTGGTAATGCTGTCGCCGTCGCGCATTTGCGTGCCGAGCGAAACACGCCCTTTGGTGTTGTCTTCACTGTCAGCGCGCGAGATGGAAACCTTGCCTTCTGCGCGATTGACAAATCCCGCTTTGGTGGAAATCAGATGCTGAGCATTGACTGCGATTGACGCCATAGCAAGCAGTGCAAACGCAGCAACAAAAATTTTGGCGAATCTTGTCATAACGGCCTCCTTACCGACCTTTAAGAACATTTGACTAGGGGG
>CAYLJQ010001140.1:0-1833 GCA_964383955.1 uncultured Heliomicrobium sp.
ATCACAAAAGTGGATTTTACCGGCCCGATCCACAAAGTTTGGAGCGAAGGCGGCTACTACGCCCGCGTCTTTATCAACGTTCGTAACCGCGAGCCGAACGGCGTGATTGATCCTGCTGATTACGAAACGTTCCGCGAAGAGCTTATGGGCAGATTGGAAGCCACAGTGGATGATCACGGGCGTCATCTGGGCACTCATGTGTTTCGTCCGCAGGAAATTTACCAGTATGTCCGCAACGTCGCGCCAGACCTGATCGTGCATTTTGGCGGATTGTATTGGCGCTCGGTCGGCAGCGTTGGCCATCACGCTATTCACGTCCAGGAAAACGACACCGGGCCAGACGATTGCAACCATTCCCAATTCGGCAGCTTTATTCTGGCGGGTTCCAATGTTCCGTTGCAGGGCGAAGTGAGCGGCGTGCGCTTGCTGGATGTCGCGCCCACACTGCTGGAATTGGGCGGCTATGACATTCCGAATTCGATGCAGGGGCGCTCGCTGGCTTCTGGGCTGACATCGGGAGTGAACGAACTGTTCATCCCCGCCAGCGCGGAAGAAATCATTCGCGAACGGCTGAGCGGACTTGGTTATATTTCCTAGCAGTGAAAAACATTGGAGTGCGAAATGAAGTTGGAAGCACTGCAACAAAATACGTTGCCGCCTGGAAAGCTGATTTTACTGGCAGCGTTCTTTGGATTGTTCATCGGGCTGATTGAAATTCCATTGCTGGGTGTTCAGAAATTGCTTTCCGCGCGAGCTTTGTTTTTAGGGCCGCGAGTGATCTGGATGGCTCCCGTAACTGATTTGCTGCTGTTTGCGGCTGTTGGACTTTTGCTGTTGGTTTTGTCTAGGGGTTGGCCTGCTCTAAGTTCAGTTCGTTGCGTGGTCACAGTCTTTAGCTTTCTTGCTTTGCTAAGCTGGCTGCTGATTTTTCCGCGCGTTCAGTGGTATGCGTCATTGGTTCTGGCGATTGGTGCTTCAGTTCAGGTCGGAAGATTGTTCGAAAAACGATTGCCCCTGTCTCTTTCTTTTCTCCGTCGTGCAGTTGCGCTGGGAGCGGGAATACTTCTTATCCTTTTCCCTGGCATCGAAGGCCGAACATTGTGGAAAGAGCATCGCGCAATTTCGAGCTTGCCGCCATCACCTGCTAATTCGCCGAACGTGTTGTTGATTGTGATGGACACGGTGCGGGCGCAAAGCATGTCGCTTTACGGCTACGAACGGGAAACGACGCCGCAGCTTGATCGTTTTGCCCGGCGCGGCGTTCGATTCGACCGTGCAATTTCAACTGCTCCGTGGACAATGCCTTCGCACGCCGGAATGTTTACCGGCCATTATCCTTCCGACTGTTCCACTGATTGGGATAAACCGCTTGATGGGCGGTATCCGACATTGGCGGAAATGCTTGCGCTGGAGGGCTATGTAACCGCTGGCTTCGTCGCGAATACCTTCGGCTGCGGATATGAAACCGGGCTGGATCGTGGCTTCGCGCATTACGAAGATTATTCCATAACCGTCAGCGAGCTTATGATTGGTTCTTCATTGCTTCGAAGCCTGACTCATAGCGATTCGCTGCGCCGCCTGGTAGGAAATCATCAAGTCGTGACGCGCAAGTCTGCCGCGACAATTAACCACGACTTTTTGACCTGGCAGCAGCGGCAAACCACACGTCCGTTTTTCGCGTTTCTGAATTACCTGGACGCGCACGAACCGTATTTGCCGCCAGCGCCTTTTGACCGGAAATTTGGAACCTCAACGCATAAAGATAAATATCAGGCACGCCACGACCTTCGCATTTCGTTTCGTTACGGGCGCGACCATCTTTCGCCAGAGGAA
>CAYLJQ010001141.1:0-1831 GCA_964383955.1 uncultured Heliomicrobium sp.
ACCGCATTTGGAATTATGGTCGAGCGGGTTTCGACCAGACGCACGTGATGGTCATCAATTACACCTGGGATGTCCCGAAGGCTTCCAGGTTGTGGGACAACGGGGTGGTCAAGGCGGTCTTCGATAACTGGCAGTTGTCGGGCATTACGGCTTTTGCCAGCGGAACTCCAGGCGGCATCGGGCTGACGCTGGTTGACACCGGTACAGACCTTTCCGGCGGCGGAGACGGCACACGTGTCAACGTCGTTGGCAATCCCAACCTACCTGACAGTAAACAAACCGTAGCTTCCACAGGCTTTGTGCAGTGGATAAATCCGGCAGCGTTTGCGCGTCCAGCGCGCGGCGATTTCGGCAATGCGCCGAAAGATGTCTTCCGAAATCCGGGTACGCACAATTGGGACTTTTCACTGTTTAAGAACATTCCGCTGAAAAGCGAATCGCGCTATCTACAACTCCGTTGGGAAATGTACAACGCCTTCAACCACACGCAATGGTCAGGCATAGACACGACTGCGCGTTTTGATACTGCTGGCAATCAAGTAAACACGCGTTTTGGACAGGTGAATGGTGCGCGTAGCGCGCGCGTAATGCAGGGGTCATTGCGGCTGACTTTCTGACCGACAAGCCGAGAAGTTGTACATGGAAATCAATTGATCCGTCTCTGAAGTGCATTTCGAATACAACTCCGAGGTTGTATTTTTATCGTCCTCCCGCTGTGCAAACAACGAGAGGACGATTTTTTCGCAGAAGGCTCACCCGGATTTGGCTTCTGCCTCAAGCTGACTGCTTGGGTCGCGTCGTTGAAACGAAGAAACCACGGCGATTATTGCTACCACCAGATTGGCGACAATTACTGGCGGAGCTTTGATGATCAGGCCGTAGCCGATCCACAGCATCGCTGCCAGCGCTTGCGTGCGGCGAAGCATTGCAGGCTGACGGCAAAAATAGGAAACGGCGAACACTGCGGTGGCCACCCAGCCAATCCACTCAAACATGGCTCACCTCCGCCGTTCCCGCTGCTTGCTTGAAAGATTTGGGGGGCAACGTGCGGATCGTCAGCCAATCGGTTTTGACCTTGTCCCATTCCTGAATTTGCAGTCCGTGATGCTCAAACAGCCTTCGTATTTGAGAAGGATCAGTCAGGCCGACGATTTCTTCCAGCACTGGAATCAGTGGGCTGAGCGCGTCTTCGCTCAAAATTGTGCGCCTGGCGATTGGCGTCAGATATTTGTTTTCCGAAACTGCAACCGTGAATCCGTCGCAGCGGTTGACATGCAACATTACATGAACGTCGGAACTGCCGTCGCCGACATACACAACGTGGTCGGGACTAAGCTGTAGTTCTTTTTGTAATTCGTCCAGCACGGCGACTTTGCCGTATCCGGCGGGAACGCGAACGATGGATTCAATTTCTCCCGTCGTTGGATGGTAGCGGAAGCGCGTGCCGAAAATGTGGTCCGGCGGAACAATGCCTTCCAGCGCCGATTGCACCACTTCTTCCGGTGCGGCTGAAATTACGTAAAACGAAAATTCGTGCCCTTCAATTCCGTTGTTCAGAATCTGTGGCAGCAGTTGAATATTTTGTTTTAGCCGGATGCGTTTGCCGACTTCGGTCAAATGCTCGCGGCGAACACGGCGAAATTCCGGGTCGTGCAGTAACAAGTAGGCAAGTTCGCCACCCTGTTGCACCAGGTTGATGCGCGCCATTCCGGCAACGCGGTCTTCAAAATCAGCGATGCCGAGCAATTCGCTCAAGACGAAGCCGGAATCGTTGAAACTCAATGTCTGATCAAAATCACTGGCAAATAGATATTTCTTCATAATTCAGTAG
>CAYLJQ010001142.1:0-1829 GCA_964383955.1 uncultured Heliomicrobium sp.
CAGGTGGACAATGGTTTCGGTGTCAGAATGGGTTCGAAGCTGGTGGCCGCGCGCCAGCAAGCCTTCGCGCAATTCGCGGTAGTTGTAAATTTCGCCATTGAAAACCACCCAGACTGTGCCGTCTTCGTTACTGATCGGCTGATGACCTCCGGCCAGATCAATGATCGAAAGCCGCCGCATCCCCAGCGCAGTTTGGTTCTTGAAATAGAAGCCGTCATCGTCGGGTCCGCGATGAATGATGGCGTTGTTCATCGCCCGAGCGATGCGCTCGTTTGCAGGTTGTTGCTGATTGAGATTGACGAATCCGATGATGCCGCACATAGTTTTTATGAGCGCCTATGGTAGTTGGCCACCCTAGCGATCGGCAAGCCACCGAATTTGCCTGCCGAACATTCCACAAAGGAACATTCATGAAAAAGCTGATCTTGATTGGATATTGGCATAATTGGGAAGAAACGCACTGGCCTGACCCTGCACGGTTTGTTGATCCGTCCTGGGATCCTGAAACCAGGGAAACTGTCATCAACTACCTGGATTCCGGAAAAACGCTCTTTATTTCAATGGGAACGAGTTGGTGCCGTTTCCGTTGTCATAAGCATGGCCATGCTTTTGGCTTGGGCGGCGCCACATTGACGGATGGCGTTTATCTTTGGCCTGACGGTTTATCGCATTATCTGGATGCGCACGATGTGCGCTTACCGGATGAGTTTGTCGAGCATGTGTTGCGGCAATCCAAACAACCGGAGTTATTGGAAGCGTCTTTAGAATCACTTGCCGAAGAACGCGACCTGGACGAAGAAGATGGTTGGTGGCGCGCTCAAACTGGTTTTACTGCAGGAAAAAGCTTTCTCAGCCCGCGGCCCTACATTGGGCTAACCATCATTGCAACAGTGCCCCCTTCCGAACCGAATGACGCCATTTTGAACTTTCTTCATCGCAACAGCTTTGTCCGTTATTGGCGCATCAGCACCCCGGAGCTTTTCGACGAGATTCGTAATGGAGCAGAATTTTCTGTTGGCTTGACCGAGAACCAAATAAAAACCAGCATTCAGGAGTGCAAAAAACAATTTACTGCCCAAGCCAACGAAGCTGGGATCGTGTTGAAATTTATCGAACACGAGCAGGAAGAATCGGGCTAGTCGTTTTTTGAGAAGTTCTTTTTGGTGGACTGTTCGACCATCTTGCGTTCAATTGGCCGCCCTTGAATTGGCGACGACAGCACAATCGAAGTCGCTGGCATGCCATAAGGCGTGATTCGATGAACGACTTGTTCCAGATGATGAATTGACGTGACGTGAACTTTCAGGATCAACGAATCATCGCCCGTCACGCGATGGCATTCGATGATTTCGGGAATTTCTCGAAACAAGGTTTCCATTCGCGGTAGCACCTGATGCGCCAATCCGATGCGAATAAACGCCGTCACCTGAAATCCGACTTTTTCAGGATTCACTTCGGCGCGATAGCCGGTGATGATTCCGGCCTTTTCCATTTTGTGGACGCGCTCCATTACCGCCGGCGTGGACAAGCCCACGCGACGGCCAAGTTCGGCGTAACTGGTTCGTGCATCGGCCTGCAACTCTTCCAGCAAGTGCCAACCGATGTCATCCAACAATTTTTCGTCGCTTGAGTTCATAACAACTCACTGCTTGGGCAAATCCAACGCCGGATTGCGTGTGAAGAAGCCGACTGGTATCAGTTTGAAACCAGCCTTGTGAACCGGCATCACAGGATAATCTTCCGGACGCGGCAGATGCGTCACGCCAAAGGAATACCACAAAACGACATCCTTATTTTCCAGCTCGCGGTTTTGTTTGACCCATTTGGCC
>CAYLJQ010001143.1:0-1829 GCA_964383955.1 uncultured Heliomicrobium sp.
GTGCTTTCGGCAACTAGCTGTTCAATCCACAACCCCAAGGAAGAAAGTTCTGGATCAGTGCTCAGCGTCATCTTGTTGCGGCCTTCCAGCGCCAGCGTGCCGATCATCGCACCGAGCTTCACCGCCGGATTGTCCGCCGCCGGAACGACAGGCGAGCAGGCGTGCATGGCGCGTTCGGCTCGGTCAATCAAGGTTTTGAAATCAAAGCCTTGCAATGCAGCCGGAACCATTCCGAAAAACGACAACGCAGAATACCGTCCGCCGATGTCCGCTGGATTCAGGAAAATCCTGCGGAAGCGGTCGTCCTTTGCGTTCTGCTCCATCTTTGTGCCGGGGTCTGTGATGGCAATGAAATTTTCTCCCGCTTTGTCGCCTTTGATTTCGCGCACGCGGTTGAAAAAGTATTTGTAAAACATCAGCGGCTCGACTGTTGAGCCGGATTTGCTGGCAACGATGAACAGAGTTTTGGCCAGATCAATTTTAGCTTCAAACGCTGCAACCGTCGCTGGATCAGTACTGTCCAGCACGTGCAATTCCGGGAAGCCCGGTGTTTTCCCGAAAGTTCGCCGGAACACTTCAGGGCAAAGACTGCTGCCGCCCATTCCAAGCAACATAATGTGCTTGAAGCCGTCATTGCGGATTCGAGCACTAAACGCTGCCAGTTCTTCCGCCGCTGCGCTGACTTGTTCCAGAACCGTCACCCAGCCGAGCGAGTTCTTGATAATTTTTTGGTGCGCTTCTTCCGACTTCCATAACGCCGCATCCTTGCGCCAGATTTTCCGAGTCCATTGCTCGGCTTCCGCGCGTTTGATGACTTCGGACACGGCGTCTAGGCTTTTCCCAAGGCAGCCTCCATGCGATCCGCCAGGCCGCTGGTCATGGCAGCCTGTTTCGATTGAATCGTCTGCATCAAACTGTCGAACGAATCTGCGAAGGCTTTGACGCCATCGTCCTGCAGCTTCTGGCAAACTTCTTCCAAGCTGACGCCAACCTTTGTCAGCTTGGCCAAATCTGCTTTGGCTTGATCCAGTCCGGTTTCAATCGTCAAGGCTACAGTCCCGTGATCGCGGAACGCCGTGTAAGTCGCAGGTGGAATCGTGTTTACCGTTTCAGCAGCGATCAAGCTGTCCACATAAAGCACGTCGCTGTATGCCGGGTTCTTTGTTCCGGTCGAAGCCCACAACGGACGCTGAACTTGCGCGCCTTTCGCTTTTAGTTTGGCGAAACGGTCGCTGGCGAAAATTTCCTTGAAGCGTTGGTATTGAATTTTGGCATTGGCGATTGCCGCTTTGCCAAGCAGGGAAGTCAGCTCGGCCTTTTCGGATTCATCGCTGGAATGCCGAATCTTGGATTCCAATTGAGCATCAATTGCCGAATCAATGCGCGAAACGAAAACGCTGGCGACAGAAGCCACGTGGTCAACCGGCAAGCCTGCGGCCAAACGATCTTCCAATCCGCTGATGAAGGCGTCGGCAACTTCTTCATAATTTTCCAGCGCGAAAATCATCGTTACGTTGATGTTGATTCCAGCAGCGATGGCTTGGCGAATGGCTGGAATGCCTTCGGGCGTGGCGGGAATCTTGATGCACACATTGGGACGACCGAGCGCCGCCCACAAACGCTTTGCTTCGGCGACCGTTCCGTCTGTGTCACGCGCCAGCAGCGGAGAAACTTCCAGGCTGACGTAACCATCCAGCTTGTTCGTCCGTTCGTAAACTTCTTTGAACAAGTCGGCGGCACGCTGAATGTCTTCGATGGCCAACGCTTCGTAAATTTCTGTAACGCTCTTGCCTTCGGCGATAGATTTTTGCATCGCGTCGTTGTAATCG
>CAYLJQ010001144.1:0-1828 GCA_964383955.1 uncultured Heliomicrobium sp.
TAAAGGTCTTTTAGCTGTGAGTCAGGCGTCAGCACAAATCCATCTGAAAGCGTGACCGGATCAAAGTTCAGGTTGTAGCAAGTCAGCGGGCCTTCCATTGCGTAAAAGACTTTGGCCGATCCGCTGCCACCTGCGTTCAGCACATTCAACTGCGCGGCGACATATTCCTGGTTGAACTGTTGCAGCGGTGTAAAGCCACCGCGCAAGGCGATTCCCATGGATTGTCTGTCTGTTGTGCTGACAGGGTGGTTGTAATTCACGCCGCCAATGAAAACGGTGCCGCGCGGCAATTTATCAATGTTTAATTTGAAATATTGCGGAGAGCGGTAGCAGATCGTGTTGCATTCACCACCCACGCCGTTGCCAGGATTGGGTTGATTCGGATTTTGCGTGGTTTCATCCGGGAAGGGGCATTCCCCTCTGCAAGGAAGGCCTGTTGGGAAACCGCTGCGCACATTTCTCAACAACCCGACGCCGCCCAAAGACTCATCGCCGGTGACGCGATTGCGATTGACGACCAAGTCAGTCACAAGAACGGAAGTCGTCCCCGGATTATCTGACCGCTCAATTTCGACGCCGACTTGAAAACAACCTTGCAAAACGGAAAAGCCCATCATCGGCCAGGCCAGCGTCAATAAATCCGTTCGTTCACCACTTTCTCCCGCCATAGCCGTATACGGAATAAAACCCCCTTGATACGTCGCCGGGCCGGTCGCGTAACGGTCATTGACGAACAACTTCAAATCCGAATGCAACTGGGTGACTTCCACGCCGTGCATGACCTGTGTAAAAAGCGCAAGTTGAGGCCCCGGGTTGCCATCCGGATACCGTAAAAACAGGCGAACCTTGTCACCGACCGCGCCGGAAGTTCCGCTGATCACCAGATTGCCATCCCAGATGGATTCGGCGCAGGTTAATGCCGTGACTTTTGCGTTTGCGGTGGAAAGGGAAATCGCTTGCGGCGATGTTGTTTGCAAGGCTCCGAACGATTCCGCAATTGCGCCAAAGGAAAGTGCTGTCACAGGAAAGATTCTGGTTCCTTCCGGAGCATCACTGATGGCCATTTGCATCGGTTGCGGCAACAGGTAAAGATCGCCATCCGGTAATTGCGGCGTTTTTTCAAAACCGTGAACGACGGCGGGGATGTTGAGTCTGAGAATTTCAGCAGCCTGTGTGGGTGTGGATTTTTGGCGGGAATCAAGAGCATACATGGCTATGCCCGCCATCAAGCTGAGTAGAGTAAAAAAAAGAACGACCTGATATTTCTTCATAAAGATCCTCTAGCACCCGTCCGAAACTGCGGCAGTCAGTTGGGGGGAGGGGAGCTATGGTTATTGACACCATAGTTGTGTGGGGCGATTAAAACGTAACTACCAGCGATGCGCACATCATAAGCGTCCGTAATTTGTGCGAGCAAGAAGACTGGTTCAAAGAAATTATTAAAACTGGACACTCACAAATCGCCCCGTTTGGTGCCGTAAAGCTTGCTTCAGTTGCTTTTCAGTCCAGTTCTTGGTGCCGGACCAAAGCGTTCGTCATTACTATCGCATCATCGTTGTGCAATGATTGTGCCAGTGTTGTTTGGCCGCGTAAGCTCTATGATTTCAATAATTGACGGAATACGCCCAGGCAAGTTTTACACGAAGGGCTAGGTATTTTGTCCACGACTGTGGTCAAACTTAAAACTGTATGACAACGCAAGGCGACAAAAAGTGCTGACAATCAGCTATCTGAATAGCTGGCTACATGGGGCAATGATGGACTATAAAGCGCTGGAGTTTTGCTTTCGATTTCACATTAACGATTAGGCATCAGGCTATGAAAACAC
>CAYLJQ010001145.1:0-1826 GCA_964383955.1 uncultured Heliomicrobium sp.
CAAGTTTTTACTTCCTGGCAGCTCTCAATCATATCCAATGACAGCTTTTTTAGATCACTAACCATAATTGCGTATTCGCTTTCTTTCCTATGCCCGTACGCGTTGCAGCGCAAATCTTGGATGAACAACAAGGTTGCAGCCTTAGTATTAATGACTAGCTGGCCTTATAAATCATACGCGCTCAGTGAAAGCATATTGTCGTAATCTACGAGGGCAAGTTTTAGATTCCGCAGCCAGCCTCTTCGGCCCAGCAAATTGCGTTGCAAGCCAGGATATTTAACAAATTAAGCGATGCTTTGAAATGTAATGTCGCAGGTTTGCAGCGTGGCCTTTGCCAGAAGGCTTCGAGCGAGTCGTTCAGCCCGCCCAACCGCAGAGGAATGCCGTGTTCAACGGGAACTCCGAGATCAAGCCCGTCTTCATAACTGAAGAGACAAACCGTTGCTCCAGTGTCCACTTTGGCCGCAACTCGAATAGTTTTGCCACCGTAGGTCAGCAAAATTGAGATAGGAATTCCTTCGTCGTCATCCTTGTAACGGTGTTCTTCGGCAAAGCTGAGTTGTTTCATGCTCTTCAAGTATCAATGTATGGCAGATCATCAGGTGATGGGATACGCAAAATCAGCGGAAGCTTTGCGCCATCGGCTTTGATGGCGCTGCTAATGTCCATTCGATTGGGGCTGGCAGCAATCAGCCGATCTCCATCCAAGGCAACCCACTGGCCGGGATATTCATGTTTGTGCTGCTCAACCCATTCCATCTCGCGGGTAGAGTCTGGCATAGGTTGAGACGGCACACGTTTATCGCGCGAAGGTTTGGCCTTGGCTGGCTCTGATGTGTGTTCTGCCAGCAACTCGTTCAATCGAGTGCGCTCGGTCGAAGGCAATTGTTCGATCAGAGTCATAATGTTTTCGGCAGTTACTTCCTGGGTTTCCAGCGACATAATCATTACTCCTTTCTGGGCGGGCATTATAAACCCGGACGTTGAAGCGAGGCGACTGTTGGCGGCGCATTGCCTGAATCAGAATAAACAGGTGGAATGTCGGTCGAAACTTCGCCGGCCCAACGCCTACTCTTCTCTGCGCTGAGCGTAAAGTGCTTCTTTCTTTTCTGGCAAATGAGCCGTCGTGTGTTCGATCACGCTGGAATCTGTAAATGACGATTCAGCGAGTTGGCTGGTCGTTTTGGCGGGAAGTTGATCGAGTGATGGAGGTTGTGGTTGTGGGTACGGTTGTTGGTGCAACTTGGGTTTGCTGAGAAAGATGCCGTTGAACAGTAGGCCGATGCCCACCAGAAAGGGGATGACGCCAGCCAACCAGATGCGGCGAAGGATTTCCGCATCGGCATCATTGCCCTTATTACCCGCAATCGCTTCCATAAAAAAGCGGAGAAAGATCATTACGCCGAGGCCTGCGAGCGTCGTAATCACACCAGCTTTGATTTCGTTATTTCGTTTGTGCTCGGCAGTGATGCCGCGGCGGCGTTCTCGCTCCTCTGTGGACATAAACATTTCCGCCACCCAGGTTTTTGACCAGTCAAACTCCTGGCCACGCGTCGTCATTGCTTCACGCACGCCGCGCAGGTTCGCACCGCAATTTTTGCAGAACTTGGTATCGTCCATGATTTGAACGGAACATCCTGGGCAAAACATAAGCACCTCAATAGTTGATCAATTTCGGGAGTAAGACGCCGTTGCCGCAACAAGCCATGCCAGCCCATCGCAAGCGCGATTCAAAATACGTGATCATCACATCTGTTGTTTCCAAATTCATGCCTCTGAATTGAACTCTTCTTTGCAGGCATTATGAATCATAGGCGCTGAGATAA
>CAYLJQ010001146.1:0-1826 GCA_964383955.1 uncultured Heliomicrobium sp.
CTGACGCAGCAAAGAAAAAAGAATTGCTCCTTTGGCTTGCACGATGGCAGTGAACTGAAGCGCATTGCGAAAGTCCCTCGCGGGTTTGTCCACTTCCATGTCAGCGCCGCCGAGCATTCGATACGCATGATACGTTCCGTAGAGTTGCTGTTTCAGGATAATGTCGCCCAGCCCTTTTCCATACGCTGCTTCGTGATAATAAGCCGCCGAATAGCTGGACAAGGCTTCGTCAAGAAAAGGAGTCCGCTCTGAGTCGCTGCCGACGGCAACACCCCACCACTGTCTGGCGACGCCATGAGCCAGGGAAAATTCAAAGGATGTTTTGATGACATCCGCCTGTTCACGTAAAAAGCCAGGCAAACGGGAAGATTTCGGCGAATCGAAATCAATGTAATACGCCTGGGCCAGCGCGATCAGCGAAGTCAGTTCCGTGCTGCTGTGTCCGGCGGAAAGCGGCATTTCTATGATTTGCAGCAACGGAAACGGATATGCGCCGAAGGAATGCGAATAGGTTTCAAGCGCGCGAACGCAAACATCCAGGGCGCGTTTGCCCAATCGGTCATCGCCTTCGCGAAAATAGGAAACTACTTTCGTCGTGCCAACCTGCTGCTCTACGCTTTTCATTCGTTCAGCGATTGCCAGGCCAAACCCGCGCAAATTCGATCCTGAGAATTGATAGGTTTTGCGTTTTTCGGTTTCAGGCGAACCGCTTGTTTCTTCAACTTTGATCAAAAGGGCAGAACTAATCACCGTCAGTCCTTCGGCGATTGATACTTTGACTTGGTAATTTGCGGCTTCGCTGACGGTGATTCCGCTGGCTCCGGCGACCAGACTTTGTTCGGTCAATTGAGAAGGTTTGGCTGCCAGAATTGGATAAAAATATCCAATGAGCATGGCTTCTTCGCTGGCAAAGAAAATGTCGCGCGTATCGTGCGAAGTGCGCTCTTCGTTGACGGCGTCGTTGACCTCTTGCAGGAAATGCGCCAGCAAACTGGATTCTTCGCGCTGAACCTGGGGAACGCGCCCTGAAAATTCCAGCTTCAATTCGATGCTTTGGCCGGCAGCAAGTTTGAAAGGAAGTTCCACTCTGAGAATGGTTTGCCGTGATCGCAGGCCAAATCTCAGATCTTTGCCATTGGCCGTAACTCGCCGGACGCTCAACCAGGAATCGTCTTCTTCCTCCAAACCAACATTGGGATACAAATGAAAGCTGGCCTGGTCAACTTCTTCGCGGCCAGAATTGGTGAACTTAACCGTTTCAACCCCTGCAAAGGTCGCGTTGCGGTAATCAATGCCAAGCTCTATTTCGTATCGAAGGTTGGAAAGAAAGGCTTCCGCCTGGGCGATTCGGCGATCTGCGGATGCCTGTGTGTGCAAAACAAGCAGGATCACACAGAACAATAGATAGCGATTGTTCCGAGTATTTCTAAATCTGTTATGGTGCTTAGTATTCGAACTCACGGCGTAATTCTAAACCTATATCGCCTGAACTGCGACCGTGAAGATATTGCCGCTATTTGTGCGCGGTCGCAGTTCACCAATTTGAGCTTAGCCCGCAGGCTCAGAAACCATTTTCCAAATGGTGATTTCCGTAGGTTTTGCAATCAGATCGGCAATGTCATTGCGAAACCTTTGAATGTGAGCCGAGGCAGCGTGTTGGCTCAATCCATCCATACTCGTCCAGTTTTCATAAAACACGAATTTGTGGGTGGCGCCCGGAGACTGATGCAGGTCGTAATTGATGCAGGCTGCTTCGGCACGCGTGGCGGCAGTCACTGTGGCTGCGTGCTTGATGAACTCTTCTTCCGTTCCCGGTTTGACTTCGA
>CAYLJQ010001147.1:0-1824 GCA_964383955.1 uncultured Heliomicrobium sp.
ACAAGCTCATGCAATTCTTAGTGGTCAGGTTGTTGACACTGCGATGAGAATTAATCCCATTACCAAGAGCGAGTTTCTCTGGGCAAAGGTTCAAACTTTCGGCGGCGTATTTGATGTTGTGGCTGATCCGCTGATCGTAAACGGCACGGTCGTTGTTGGTGGAATCATTCATGGATCATTCTGGCTATCCGGTCGTTTGCAAATTCCTTACAGTAAAACGGGATTGAATCCATTCAAGCAATTGTTTTCCCGTTCGTGAGCGAAGATCCCAAACGGCAATTTTTACGTGAGCTATCATTATGACCAACACTCGTTACAACCTGATCGAAGTCGAAAACGGAGTTCCCGTTAAAGCCTGGACGAAAGGCGTCAAGCTGGAAGATGACGCGAAGAAGCAGTTGACCAACGTCGCGCAGCTTCCTTTTGTCCACAAGTGGGTCGCGGCAATGCCGGATGTTCATTGGGGCTTGGGCGCAACCATCGGCAGCGTCATCCCAACCAAAGGCGCGATTATTCCGGCGGCTGTTGGGGTGGATATTGGTTGCGGAATGATGGCGGTGCAGACCACGTTGAACGCCAGCCATCTGCCGGACAACCTGCGCAACATTCGCCGGGCAATCGAAAAAGCCATTCCGCACGGGCGAACCGAACATGGCGGACGGCGCGACAAGGGCGCTTGGGGAGAAATCCCTCGGCGGCAGCAAGGCGTCTGGCGGCAACTGGAAATCGGTTACAAGGCGATTGTCGAAAAGTATCCACGGCTGGATCGTGGCAACCACGTCAATCATCTGGGAACGCTGGGAACCGGCAATCACTTCATCGAAGTTTGCCTGGATGAAGCGGATCAAGTCTGGTTCATGTTGCACAGCGGTTCGCGCGGCGTAGGCAATCGCATCGGCACGTTTTTCATTGAAATGGCGAAAGGCGACATGCGCCAGCACATCAAAAACCTGCCCGACAAAGACCTGGCTTACTTTACGGAAGGCTCAGAGCATTTCGACGATTACGTCGAAGCCGTCAGTTGGGCGCAGGAATTCGCGATGTACAACCGCAAGCTGATGATGGAACAGTTGGTGGATGCCATCAGCGAATCAGGCGAAGTGCCGGACTTCAAATTGACGGAGCTTGCCGTCAACTGCCATCACAACTACATCGCGCGCGAAGAGCATTACGGCGAAGAAGTTTTCGTCACGCGCAAAGGCGCGGTGCGTGCGCGGCTGGGTGATTACGGAATCATTCCCGGTTCGATGGGCGCTCGGTCGTACATCGTTCGCGGGCTGGGAAATGAAGAAAGCTTTCATTCGTGCAGCCACGGCGCAGGCCGCGCCATGTCACGCAATGAAGCCAAGCGCCGCTTCACCACCGCCGATCACGCCAAAGCCACCGAAGGCATTGAATGCCGGAAGGACGAAGACGTGATTGACGAAACTCCGATGGCGTACAAACCCATCGAAGACGTGATGAATGCGCAAAGCGACCTGGTCGAAATTGCGCACACGCTGCGGCAGGTGGTTTGCGTGAAGGGGTAGCTGGTTTCTCCCACGAAGCCACACGAAGAGGACACGAAGGAAAGACAGAAGCTCTGGTTTTCTTGGCTAAACGTGGTTTGGAAAGAAAATACCAGATTGCGTTGGCCAAGTAATTCGGATTAAGCCTTTTGACAATGGGATTTGAAGACACACGAAGAAAAGGCAAACGCGCTGATCTATTGGCGTTAATTCGTTCAATAGAGAAACAGAAGGAATCTGATTCTCCTATTTCTTCGTGCCCTCTTCGTGTGGCTTCGTGGGAGAAATAAAAAGATTTCTCAGTTGACGAATCGTT
>CAYLJQ010001148.1:0-1823 GCA_964383955.1 uncultured Heliomicrobium sp.
GGTTGTTGGTCAGATGCGGCACGTCCGGCGCGAAGTTCGGAACCGTGACCATATAGGCCGCGTCCTGCACCAGCACGCCCGTGTAGCGATGGTCAGGATGGTAATCGTTTGGGCGATGGCTGATGACGATGTCGGCTTTCCATTCGCGAATCAGCTTGGTGACGGCTTTGCGGTTTTCCAGGGTCGGCAACAATTCGCCGTCGTGGTTGTCCATCACTTCAACAGTCGTGCCCAGGATTTTCGCCGCGCGTTCGACTTCGACTTTTCGACGCCGAGCCAGCGGGCCGCCCGCTTCGTTGAAATGGCCAATGTCACCATTGGTGGCGGCGACAAGTTTGACAGCGTGACCTTTTGCCGCCCACAGCGCCGCCGTGCCCGAAACGCCGATTTCGGAATCGTCCGGGTGCGCGCCAAAGCAAATGATTCTGAGTTGGCGCTGGGCGGAATTGGTTGGGAATAGGCAGTAAACGGTAGACAGCAGACAGTAGGTGGCGAGCAGCAAGCAGAGTTTACGAATCATGTTTTCCTCCAAAGAAAGGTTCGGGGCTGAACCAAATTGCCCCCTGTCTTTTGAATAAATTGAGATGGGTCGAATTTCTTCGACAAAACTGTTTCCACATCCCTCGGTCTCTCTGTCCCTCTATCTCTCCATCATCTTTGCATCCGCCGTAAACTTGCGCGAAGCTCTTTTTCCTCGCCGTGCTGCGCGTGGCAGGAAATGCACAATGGGCCGCCTGCTTGGGAACTGGCTAGAAACCGCCTGCCACGGTCGGCAAAAAATCCTTTTGCGTTTTCGTTTTGTGCATTCGCGACAGTGGGATCGGTGCCGTGGCACTTCGCGCAGGAATCGCGGACGCCCAGGTAAAGTTTCTCCCCTTCAAAACCGGCGGTGTGGCAATCCGTGCAATTGCTGCGGCCTTGCTGACGGCCAGCGATATGGATCAGGTGAAAACGATCTTTCAGGCTGAATTGCGCTGGCGCTCCCGGCAATTCTTTGCGTGTCCATTCCGGTTGAGAGATGGAAAACACCGTTTCCGACCAGCGGCCATCCACCACCGGGTAGCCAAAAGATGACCCTCCGTGCGGTGCTTTTAATTCCTGGCCGGACAGCGGCGAAACATAACTGCTGCCATCGCGATGACAGCCAATGCAGGCGACGTTGGCCACAAGGGCCGGACGAAAATCCCGTCCCAGATGTTCCGTATGACAAGCCATGCAGTTCAATCCGGCTTTTGTGTGTTTGTCCGAAATTTCTGAATGAAACGCCGGCGTCGAATGACACGAAACGCAATTTTGATTCAGCGACGCTTTGACCGAATGGCAGGTTGTGCAGGATGAAGCAGTGGGATTTACAGCGATTCGCGGATCAATTGAGAACTCTTTTCTGGCGTGCGCTGCGGAAAGCGCACCGGGCGAGTAAGCATCTTTGAAAAGAAATATCGCGGCAACCGACAGAACGGTCACGATCAAGGTTGCCCAGCCAAACAACGCTCTTGGCCAGGGACGCTGCAAGTCACGCGTCGGAACCCAGTTGAATTGCGCCCGGCCCAAACGTTTTTTGGTTTTCGGTTTGAGCGGAGAATCGGTGGCCAGCTTTCCGTCTTCGCGTTTGCGTTTGTCCCAGAAGATTTTCAGGGCCTGCGCGTCAACGGGTTTGAGCATTCCCGTCAACATTCCCGTGCCGGACAATCGCCGTGTGCCTTTGGGAGTGGTTCGGTCGCGTTGCAGTTTGGCCAGAATCCCCGGATCAAGGCGAACCGTTTTTCCAGCGTCGGGCGGAATCAACAATCCTGTTCCGGTGACCGGACTGGAAGCTTCGACCG
>CAYLJQ010001149.1:0-1821 GCA_964383955.1 uncultured Heliomicrobium sp.
GGCAATGGTCGGCGAAAGCTTCAGAAAGCTTTTGTCGCTTTCATCCGCTTCGACCACCATAAAGTCTCCACGACCGAGTTTGGCATTGCTTCCCAGCGTGTTGACGCGACCGCCAACGACAATTGTCGGATCAACTCCGGCGCGATCCAGAACCGACGCCACCATCGAAGTCGTCGTCGTTTTGCCGTGGGAACCGGCAATCGCGATTCCGTATTTCAACCGCATCAATTCCGCCAACATTTCCGCGCGCGGAATGACCGGAACCTGTTTGCGAACGGCTTCCACAACTTCCGGGTTGTCCGGACGCACGGCTGTCGAAGTAACAACCACCTGAGCGTCGCTCACATTGGAAAGGTTATGTCCTTCAAAGACCTTCGCGCCCAGCTTTTCCAGACGATCCGTAATGGCGGATTTCTTCGCATCAGAACCCGAAACCTGATACCCCAGATTCAGCAACACTTCGGCGATGCCGCTCATGCCGATGCCGCCAATGCCCACGAAGTGAATGTGCTGATATTTTTTGAACATAGTCAGTTGAAAACAATCAACGGCCGCAAATCATCATTGCCAAATCTACAACTTTCGCCGCTGCATCCGGGTGCCCAAGCTCTTTGCTGGCAGCGGCCATTCTGGCCAATTGTTGCGGATCGCCAGTTAGCCAGAGCAGTTCCTGGGCCAATCGTTCCGGCGACAGTTCAGCCTGTAAAATCATCCGCCCGGCTCCGGCAAGCTCCATCGCCTCGGCATTTTTCCGCTGATGATCGTCGGCGGCAAACGGAAATGGAATCATCAAAGCAGGTCTGCCCGCCGCAGCCAATTCCGCCACAGTCGTCGCTCCTGAGCGACAAATGACCAGATCGGCCTTGGCAAATTCATCCACCATGTTTTCGACAAAAGGTTTTACTTCCACGCGCCAGCCAAGCTCCAGATAGGTTGCGCGAACTTTGTCGTAATCACTTTCGCCGGTCTGATGTGTAATTGAAAGTTTGTCTTTTTCTTCTGTCAGCAGCGGCAATGCGCCGATCATCGCCAAATTGATGGCACGCGCGCCCTGGCTGCCGCCGGTAATAAAAATATGAACAGCATCATCGTTTGCGGCTGGCGATTTCGGCTGCACGTCGAAAAAATCTGCGCGCACCGGATTGCCTGTGATGACGGCTTTGTCACCGAAAAAGCGTCTGGCTTCTTCAAACGTCACCGCCGCAGCGCGAACAAAACGGGCCAGAACGCGATTCGTAAATCCCGGCAACGCATTTGGCTCCGCAACCAACGCCGGCAACCCCATCAACGATGCGATCAACACAACAGGTCCTGAAGCGTACCCGCCCACGCCAATTACCACGTCCGGTTTGAATTGCTGAATCAAAGAACGAACCGCCAGAAAACTTTTCGGTAACAACAACAGCGATTTGATTCGTTGAACCAATCCCACCCGTTTGAGCGCCGAAACTTCGATCAAATGAAGCTCAAAACCTTCGCGCGGCACAATTTTCGTTTCCAGCCCACGCGCCGTGCCGACAAACAAAATCTTCGTATCAGAATTTCGCCGTTTCAGTTCCTGCGCGATGGCGACGCCGGGAAACACATGGCCCCCGGTTCCACCGGCAGCAATCAGAACAGAGAGAGCGGGATGCGAAGACGCAGAGACACGGCGATTGGAAGACATCACAACATCATCCCGCACGGCGCCTCCTGTTTCTTCTTGCACTTCGCTCATTTTCAATCTTCCTTGTCCGCTTATCGCTCCGTCTCCACGTCCCTCCGTCTCCCCATCGCTCCACCTTGCCCGGACACATTCAACAAAATACCCATTGCCGCCAA
>CAYLJQ010001150.1:0-1820 GCA_964383955.1 uncultured Heliomicrobium sp.
ATCATTACGCGATCGCGACGGGCTTGTACCCGGATCACAATGGCATTGTGGCTAACAACATGTACGCGCCGGAATTCAACGAAACCTTCAGCATGAGCAAAAAGGAAGAAGTGCAGAACGGGCGTTGGTGGTTGGGCGAGCCGATTTGGGTGACGGCGGAAAGGCAGGGACAGCGCGCGGGCGCATTTTTCTTTCCCGGCACCGAAGCCGAAATCGCGGGCAAACGCCCAAGCATTTGGAAACCGTTTGACGATAACTTCCCGAACTTTGAGCGTGTGGATACGGTTTTGTCCTGGCTGGATTTGCCGAAGGCCGAACGGCCTACGATGATTACGCTCTATTACAGTGATGTGGATCACGGAGGCCACGATGCCGGACCGGATTCTGAAGACGTCAAGCAGGCCATTGCCAGAGCGGATCAGGCGCTCAGCCGGTTGGTTGATGGTTTGAAGGCACGTGCGATTTTCGACCGCGTCAATCTGATCATCGTTTCCGATCACGGCATGGCCCGGGTAGATCCACGAAATAACATCGTGCTGGACAATTTCATTGATCTGACGCAAGCCCATCAGATTGCCTGGAATGGCGCGATGGTTCACATCTTCCCGAAGCCGGGAATGGAAGACGCGATGTATTCCTCGCTGAAAAAAGCTCCGCACGTGACGGTTTACCGGAAAAAGGAAATTCCTGCTCGCTTCCATTACGGCACCAGCAACCGAATTGGCGAAATCGTTGTGATGGCCGAAGAAGGTTGGAGCATCAACAGTCGTGACCGCGTCAGACCGGCGCAACTTTTGCCTGATGGCACTGTCAAATATCGCGGCGCGCACGGATTCGACAATCAATTGGAATCCATGCGGGCGCTGTTTGTGGGCCACGGCCCCGCGTTCAAGCGCGCTAAGGTTGTCGAGCCGTTTGCCAACGTAGATGTGTACAATGTGATGGCAAAGATTCTAAAGTTGAAGCCAGCGCCGAATGATGGCGACAAGGCGACTGTGAAAACAGTGCTGCGATGATTCTGTAACGAACCAACACATACCCGGACAATTCATCAGGAGTTTATGCATATTTCAAACCGAGGGGCAGGGCGGAAGCTCGTTTACATTCACACGGTCTTCACGCTTCTGTTGATAGGCTTGGTGCCAGTAACGGCGTTGGCACAACTGGGAACGCCGGTTTTGTCGAACGACCTCTACAGCTTCAGCGGCGATGCCGGAGCCAATGCCAAAGTGGAACCCGTCACGGTGAGCGGCCAGTCGTTTTCGCAGGCGTATCGAGTCACAGTCAGCAGCACTTCGGCAAACCTGAAAGACGCAGGATTGTCGCTGCGCACCGGGCAAGCCGTCGGCCTGGGCGACAATTTGCAGCTTACGTTCTGGGTCAGGAAGATCGCGCCGCTGGATGGCAACAACATTCGCGGTTTTGTCGGATTCGAAAGCGCTGTAACTGCATCGGCACAGTCGCTTTACACGGCGTTTCCGTGCGATAGCCAAACCTGGACAAAATACATTCTGCCGTTCAAATCGGTGGCGAATTATGCTGCCGGAGACGCGCAGATCGTTTTCCATTTCGCGCACGGCCCACAGACATTTGAAGTTGGGGGCATCTCTGTCCTGAATCAGGGAAAAACGCCGCCGGTCAATGTGACGCCAACTTCAGTGTTGCCAGCGAATGTTTATAGCAGTTTCTATCAATACATTGATTCGCAAGTTGGCGGCTCAACCTCAGCGGTGAACGTTGCCGGGCAGAGCTTTACACAAGCGATCCAGTTCACAGCCAACGGCGATTCGGATTATGCGTTCCGTTCAGGCTTGGGCTGG
>CAYLJQ010001151.1:0-1820 GCA_964383955.1 uncultured Heliomicrobium sp.
CTTCCAATCGAATAACCCTGTCCTGCGCTTTCAGCGGATTGACGCGGACCAGCAACATCATCAGCAACAAGCCAAAAGACAGCAACAATTGTTCGGCGTGTTCCAAAGTCGGCTCATAAACAATTCGCCAAACACACCAGGCGAAGTGAATGAACAAGATCGGAAACAGCACAAAATGAAATGGTGTATGCCAACGCGTGTGATTGGAAAGGCTTTGGGTGTTTTCGGGCATTCAATGTTCTCCTTTTACAACGTCGCTCTCTGTTGTGCAGATCTTTCAACCTGAACTTTCGGCAAATCGGGTGTGAAATCTTCGCCGGGATTGATGAACTGGTCGCGCTCGAATTTGTACTGTTTATCGTAAAGCTGTTTGTATCGCCCATCGAGCGCAATCAATTCGTCGTGCGATCCGCGTTCGACAATTTCTCCGGCTTCCAAAACCAGAATCTGGTCAGCGCTGCGGATCGTTGACAACCGGTGAGCAATGACGAATGTGGTGCGGCCTTGCCGCAAAGTTCGAAGCCCTTCTTGAATCATCGCTTCGCTTTCGCTGTCCAGGCTGGATGTCGCTTCATCCAGAATCAGAATTTTGGGGTCAGCCAACAAAGCGCGAGCAATGGCGATTCGCTGGCGCTGGCCGCCGGAAAGTTTGACGCCGCGTTCGCCAACGATTGTTTCATAGCCTTTTTCAAAACCACTGATGAATTCGTCACAGTGCGCGATGCGGGCAGCCTCTTCGATTTCGGCGCGAGTCGCATGCGGCCTGGAAAAACTGATGTTTTCGGCAATCGTTCCGTCAAACAGAAAGTTGTCCTGCAAAACTACACCAAGGTTGCGGCGATAATCGCGCAGCTTTAATCCCGCCAGATCTCGCCCATCAATTTTGATCTTGCCCGATAACGGATGGTTGAAATTCATTACCAAACTGATCAGTGTGCTTTTGCCGGAACCGCTGGAACCGACCAGCGCTGTTGTCGAACCTGCCGGAGATTTGAACGAGACGTTTTTCAGCACTGGAACGTTTTCATTATATTCAAAACTGACGCCTTCAAATTCGACTTCACCGCGCAACGTGCCCAGAGCTTCGCGTTGGGAATCTTCGTCATCCTCAGTCTTCATATTCAGAATTTCGCGAATACGGTCCAACCCAGCCAAAGCTTCCGTGATTTGCGTTCCAACGGCGGAAATTTCAATGACCGGCATGGCCATCATTCCAGTGAAGGCAACATACATAAACATTTCGCCAATCGTCATTTCCCCCGACAGCACCGCGCGTCCGCCAATCAGAATCATGACGACTCCGATGATGCCAATCGCAAGTGCCGAAGACGACATGATCGTTGAAACGCCCGTCATGGATTGCGCCACATTCCGAAATAGCTTGTGCGCGCCACGAGCAAAAACCAGTTCTTCGCGCTTTTCTGCGGTGTAGGCTTTGACAATGCGAATTCCTCCAAGCGATTCGCCCAACCGGCCTGTGATTTCACTTTGGATTTCTCCGCGCGCGCGAAACAGCGGACGCAGCTTGTTAAAGGCAAAAGCCAATCCTCCGCCGAACGCAGCCAGGATGACAATCGTCACACTGGTCAACCGCCAGTTCAGATAAAACAAAACCACCAGCGCAATGGCAGCGGTAATCAAACTGCCCACAAGCTGCACCAATCCGGTGCCCACCAGATTCCGAATGCCGTCGGCGTCATTCATGATCCTTGAAATCAGCTTGCCGGTTTGCGTCGAATCAAAATAGCTGATGGGCAGCCGTTCGACTTTCGCCTGAACACGTTTGCGCATTTCCGTAATTGCCCGTTGCGCAGCGACTC
>CAYLJQ010001152.1:0-1817 GCA_964383955.1 uncultured Heliomicrobium sp.
CTCGTTCGTGCGTGGCGATCACTACGGTGGTTCCCCGATCTGCCAAGCCACGTAACAAATGAAGCACGGTACCGGAAGTTTCCGAATCCAGGTTTCCCGTCGGCTCGTCAGCAATCAGGATGGGCGGATCGTTCGCCAACGCGCGAGCAATCGCAGCGCGTTGTTGCTGGCCGCCGGATAAGGTTGAAGGCAATTTGTCCGCCTGATCGGCGATTCCCATCTGCTCCAGCAAACTGAGCGCGTGGGACCGTCGCTGTTTGACGGGCCGCACGTTGCAAAAATCCATCGGCAGCATGACGTTTTCCGCAATGGTCAACGTCGGCAACAGTTGAAAGAATTGAAACACCACGCCGACAGTTTTGCCTCGCCATTGCGCCAGCAATTTTTCAGGCACTTGGTGAACCGCCGCGCCAGCCACAAACACTTCGCCCTGACTGGGGCGATCCAGACCGCCGATCAAATTCAACAGCGTAGATTTGCCGCTACCCGATTTCCCGACCAACGCAACGAATTCGCCGGAAATGATTTCCAGATCAACGCCGCGCAGCGCTGGAAAGCTGCCCGCTGGTGTGGAATAACTCTTTTCAACGTTGAGTAACGCGATTAGCGGCTGGTGTTCAGCAACTTTGCGGTCACTTATGCTGGGACTATGATTTTGCATTCTTTTCCTTTGAAGAAATTTGGTTTCTCGCTTTCGCCTGTTCGTAATTTTGATGCGGGAAGCAAAGTAGGGCTGGAACCCGGAGCCGTCAATTCGCGTTCACAGAAATCGAACAAAGGGTGGGGATATGTCCGAAAAATTGCCTGAATCCAAACGAAAACCTGACCAGCGCAGCAAACGCACGCGGGATGCGCTGGGCAATGCGTTGATCACCTTGATGCACGAAAAGCCCTTTGACACTATTACCGTGCAGGATGTTCTGGACCTTGCTGAAGTCAGCCGCTCAACGTTTTACGCGCATTTTCGTGATAAGGATGATCTCTTTCTGAGCGATGCTGATGATTTCTTCCAGCACATGGCGAATTTGCTAACGACTTGTGGCGAGGTGTCGAGACGTGTGGCTCCGGTGCGGGAAATGTTCTCGCACGTGAGCAGCCTGGGAACGTTTTATGACGCGATGGTTGCTTCCGGCAACTTTCAAGAAGCGATGGAAATTGCCCAGGAACATTTTGCGCGGGGAATCGAACAGCGTCTGGCCCAACTATCACCTGCCTATGCCCAAGCGTCTCCCGGCAGAACCGCGATGGCGCACGGCTTTGCCGGGGCAATGCTTTCGATGATGTCCTGGTGGCTGAGCCACAACCAGCCCTCTTCACCCGCCGAGATGGACGAAACCTTCCATAAAATGGTTTGGGCTGGCATCGCCGAATAGCGATCTGGGTTTGTTTTCCTTTTTATCGCGGCAGCAATTTGTCCAAAGATTTCAGCAAATCGCTTCCGCGCAAATCGGGTTGGTCTTTTTTGGTTTGGTTCAGCGAGATGATTTTGCCATCCGGGTCCAGCAGCAGCGTTGTCGGGTAAGAATGAATGCGGAAGCTGCGAATCACATCGCGAATGCTTTCGCGTGTGGCTTGCGTCCAGGTCAGCCCATTTTTCTCCAGCCAGTTTCTTACGTCCGGAAGGATTTCCACATCGTCCGTGTTCATTCCCAAAATCTCCAGCCCGCGCGGCTGAAAGCGTTTGTAGGCGGCTTTCAAGTACGGCATTTCGCGCCGGCAAGGCCCGCACCAGGTTCCCCAAAAATCTATCAACAGGTATTTGCCGCGAAACTCAGACACTTTGCGTTTTTTGCCTTTGAAGTCTGTAAACGCAAAAT
>CAYLJQ010001153.1:0-1811 GCA_964383955.1 uncultured Heliomicrobium sp.
CCGATTCGGCGCGCGTCGGGTGACGTTACTTGCAATGCTGCTGGCGACTCCGTTACTGGTTGGCGCTTTTTCAACCAGCGGCTCGCCGAGCTATATTTTGTTGATGTTCGGCGGAACCATGTTGAACCTGCCAATTCCGATCAGCGTAGTGATGGCCCAACGAATGGTTCCCGGCGGAGCCAGCACGGTTTCGGCCTTGATGATGGGATTCGCCTGGGGTGCTGGCGCGTTAATGGCTCCATTGACTGGAGTTTTAAGCGGACGCCTGGGATTTTTTCAAGCCCTGTTGATCGTGTCTTTTTTGCCGTTGGCATCGGCTGCGCTTTTGTGGCGTTACCCGAAGGATGAAGACGTTGCGCGTGCTAAAGTAAAGGAAGCTTTGGCAGTTGGCGACTAACGTCACCTAAAATTTGAGATTGAGTGAGTTTTTGAATTTATGTTTTGGAAACGAAAAAAGAGTGATTTCATCTCGCTGAACTTGAGCGCGGATGAACCTGTTGAACCGATTGTTGAATCGAAACCGGAGCCGAAAGTGGAGCCAGCTCCTGTTGCGCCAGTGAAAGTAGACACTCCATCAGCGCCAAGTTTTGAGCCCCCAAAGGTTCAACCGCCTGTGAGTGCGCCAGTGGCCGAAACTTTTAGGCCTGCTCCGGCAGTGGAGGCAACAAAGCTCGCGCAATCCGTTCCGCCAATTGAGCCGCCTGCAGAAGACCCTTCTGAAGACGGATTCATGAAGAGATTCCGCAAAGCCATTACTTCGACGCGCGAGAACATCGCAACGCGCATTGAAGATGCCGTCAAAGGCAAAAAGGTCATTGACGCGACGACATTGGATGAACTGGAAGAAGCCCTGATTGGGGCAGACATCGGCGTGCAGACAACGATGGAAATCATCGAAAACGTCCGCAAACAAGTTGATCGCCAGTCGTTGAAAGATGTTGATGAATTGAAGCGGACGATCAAACAGCAATTGCTGGACATTTTGGAAACTGCCGAACGATCTCGCGGTGTGGCTTCTGAAACGTCAGTGCCGGACAACGTTCGACCTTATGTCATGATGATCGTGGGAGTGAACGGCGTCGGAAAAACCACCACAATTGGCAAGCTGGCTCAGCGCATTAAAGCCGAAGGCAATGAAATTCTGATTTGCGCCGCTGACACGTTTCGTGCTGCGGCATCGGATCAATTGGCGATCTGGGCGGATCGCGCCGGAGTTCCCCTGATCCAGCAAAAGCAGGGAACTGATCCGGCGGCAGTGTTGTTCGATTCGCTGAAAGCTGCCAAAGCGCGCAATGCTGATGTGCTGATCGTTGACACCGCCGGACGGTTGCATAACAAAGCCAACCTGATGGCCGAACTTGAAAAAATGAAGCGCATCGCCAACCGCGAAGTTCCCGGCGCTCCGCATGAAGTCCTGCTTGTAGTTGACGCCGTTACAGGTCAGAACGGTCTCAGTCAGGCGCGCGAATTTATGAAAGCTGCCGACATTACCGGATTGGTGCTGACGAAACTTGACGGCACAGCCAAAGGCGGCATTGCCGTTGCAATCGCCAAAGAATTGAATCTGCCGATCCGTTATTGCGGCATCGGCGAACAAGCAGACGATCTGGTTGTGTTTGATCCGAAGGCTTACGTCGAAGGACTATTTGAATAAGCCTTATCACGAAAACCGCGGCCCATTGCCAATGAAAGCGAAGCGAAGGTTCGGGCAAAATTTTCTGATCAAATCGGATTACTGTGATCAAATTGTCGCTTCGGTCAGCCCGAAAGCTGGCGAAACGATTCTGGAAATCGGACCGGGCCAGGGGGCT
>CAYLJQ010001154.1:0-1802 GCA_964383955.1 uncultured Heliomicrobium sp.
CATATTCCCTGACTTCAACGCCGCCACCCAGCATTTCGATTCCCACTGAACGCAGCAATTCGACTTCGCCTTCTTCAAAGTATTCAAAGATACGCGGGTAATGCAGCCGCCCGGCGGCATCAGCATCCGCCCAGCGAATTCGTCGTTTCAGTTGAATCGAAGCCATAAAGTTCCCTGCCTATTTCGCCAGCCGCTCGACCACTTCGTAATAGAATTTCACGCCATCCTCAAAAGCCTTCTTGCCGATGCGTTCATCGTTGCCATGAAAGCCTCCGCCCAGTTCCCTGTTCGGCGCAACAAAGGGTGAAAACCCGTAACTGTGAATTCCCATTTCGCGGAAGTAATGACAATCCGTGAATCCAGCCAAAACCGGATGCGTGATGATTGCACCGGGAAAACGCCGATGGACGACATCCGCGACGGCTTTGACTAGATCGCTGTCAATGGGGGAAGCATTGGCTTCAAACGCCAGGACGGGCTCAATCTTGATCGAATCGTCTTTGATGACGCCGCGCAATTCGGCAATCCAGCGATCCAGCTTTTCTCCTGGAACCAGACGCGTGTCTACTTCAGCGGTTGCGACGGGCGGGATGACGTTCACCTTGTTGCTGCCAGTTAGCATCGTCACCGTAATGGTGTTTCGCGTCAGCGCCTTTGCGCCCGGATCGGCTTCCAGCATTCGCGCAAACGCCGGGTCTTTGACGGCTTCGCGCAAATTCGAATACTTGGCGGCCATTTCCGGCGGCATCAAGGGCGCAATGGCTTTGAAGGATTGTTCGACCACAGGAGTAAGTTGAATCGGCGGCGAATAATCCAGCAGCTTGTTTAAGGCTCGCAGCAAGCGATTGACCGACGAATTGGGACGCGGAATCGAAGCGTGTCCAGGTTCGCCCGTTGCCGTCAGCCGCAACCATGCCGGAGTTTTTTCCGATGGCCCCACACCGACAGCAAGAACTTTTCCGCCAGCATCAACCACGTTGTTACCGCCTTCATTGAAAAGGAATTCGGCTTTGCCAAGCAGTTCAGGATGATTTTTGGCGAACCAGCCAGCGCCTTGCAGCCCGCCCGCTTCTTCGTCCGCCGTAGCCAGAAAGATGATGTCGCGCTTCAGACTAACCTTCGCGCGCTTCAAAGCTACTAGGGTCATGAACTGGGCAACGCCAACAGACTTCATGTCTTGAGAGCCGCGTCCGTAAATGAATCCATCTTTGATCTGGCCGCTGAACGCTGGGACCGACCAAAACTCTGGATTATGTGGAACCACGTCAGTATGGTTTAGCAGCACGACCGGTCGCTGGCTGCCATCGCCTTTTAACCGAGCCCACAATGTCCCTCGCCCCGGAAACGGCTCGAAGACTTTGTGCTCTATGCCTTCGCGCTTGCAGATTTCGGCGAAGAAATTGGCCGCGCGCGTTTCATTGCCCGGCGGATTGGTCGTGTCAATTTTCAGATACTGAATGAACAGCTCCAGAGCTTCTTTTTGAACAGCATCCCAGTTGATTTGGGATTGCGCGCTCGCGTAAGCCGGAACAAGAGTGAGGATTCCCACCAACAGACCGCTGACCGCAGCCCGGCGAATAAAAGACATGCAATTCTCCTGAAAGTGATTTGATAAACAGCTCCAGCATCTTAAACCGGTAACCAAAGGTCGGCAATCAGCCAGCAAAAAGCCCGCTGCCGGAAGCTTGTTTTCCGGCAGCGGGCAAGTAACTACGCAGGCGTTATCGCTTACGGTGCGAAGAAGCCAGAGATGTCTATGATCAAGTCTGTCGTGCTCAGGACGTAGCGTTTGAAGGCGACAT
>CAYLJQ010001155.1:0-1799 GCA_964383955.1 uncultured Heliomicrobium sp.
ATGTTTCTGATCAACGCTGTTTATTTCAAAGGCCAATGGCAAAAGAAATTCGACGCCGCGCGGACGCAGAATTTGCCGTTTCATTTGGCAACCGGCGGAACCAAACAAACGCCGATGATGTCGCAATCGGGCAACTACCAATACCTGCGCGGCGACAACTTCCAGGCAATCAGTCTGCCTTACGGCCAAGGCGGCGCCAGCATTTACCTGTTTTTGCCGGATGAAGCTTCTTCGCTGAATAGTTTGCTGAGCGGTTTGAGTTTCCAAAAATGGCAGCAATGGATGACGAGTTTTCGCAACTCGCCGGGTGACGTAAAAATTCCGCGCTTCAAAATGGATTACTCGCGCGACCTGAATGATCCATTGAAGGCGCTAGGAATGGGTGTGGCGTTTGACCGTGGCAAAGCCGATTTCAGCGGCATTCGCGAACAAAAAGATTTGTTTATCTCTCAAGTCAAACACAAAGCCGTGATTGAAGTGAACGAAGAAGGCACGGAAGCATCGGCGGCAACTTCCGTCGGTATGAGCACTACTTCAATGCGACCGGTTCAGCAACGCTTCAACTTCGTCGCTGACCGGCCTTTCCTGCTGGCGATTCGAGACCAGCAAACCGGCGCAATTCTGTTTCTGGGCGCAGTCTTTGAACCGATGTAAATGCTGTGTCAGTACCGCGACCGGTAGGAAGCGAATCTGGCTACTACCGCGCGCGGTGCTGACTCTGCGCGTAATGCAGAATCGTCATTACCGTCAAACTGTCCGTGATTTCTCCCGTCATTACCATCCGCAACGCTTCGGCAAACGCAACGCGGCGAACCTCCAACTTTTCCGTTCCTTCCGGCTGCGCTTCTCCTTGGGTCAATGCCGTCGCCAAAAACAAAATTGCTTCTTCATCGCTGACGGAATTGGACAGGTGCGCCGTGCCGAGCTGTTGCCAATGTTCCGCCGTCAAACCGGTTTCTTCCAGCAATTCGCGCTTTGCGGCTTCCAGCGGTTCTTCGCCTTCGGGACAACCGCCTTCGGGAATTTCCCAGGAGTAAATATCCAGCGTGTAACGATACTGCCCGACCAGATAGGTGTAACCTTCGTCATCAATTGGCAACACAGCAATGGCTTTGTTTTTGTAATGCACGACGCCGTAAATTCCGGCCTGGCCGTCCGGGCGAATGACTTCGTCGTGCCGGACGCGAATCCACGGATTTTCGTACACGTCGCGCGTTGAAAGGGTTTTCCAGGGGTTTGCGTATTTGTCGTCCATAAATTTTGTGGGCATAAGTTTTGTCAGCGCAGGAGTCTACGAGATAGGATCAAGCAATGAAACTGAGCGAACTTTGGCGCGGCTTCTGGCCAGACAAGCAGGAGCAACCCAAACCTGAACTTCCTGATGCGGAACTCAGCGAAGAAGACGATCCCTTCGCTGAGCCAGTCGTTCTGGAAATCACTGACGTGATTGATCTGCATTCAATCCCGCCCAAGCAAATCAGTGAAATCGTCGAAGAATACTTGCAGCAAGCCCACGCGCGCGGCTTTACCATCGTTCGCATCATTCACGGCAAAGGAATCGGCGTGCAGCGCGAAGCCGTTCGCAAAATTCTCAGCCGGACGGAATTTGTCACTGGCTTTTATGACGCGCCAGGCAATCTGGGAGCGACGATTGCGGAATTCAGTTCACATACCGGCAGACCAAAGTAGCGCGCTGCCCGTTCCGTCTAGTAGAATCCTCGCCCTCAAAGATCAAACCGAAACCCAATTCATTTTCAAAGGACTTTTCCAGTTATGGTCAATCTGCACCCATTCAAGAA
>CAYLJQ010001156.1:0-1788 GCA_964383955.1 uncultured Heliomicrobium sp.
TAGGCGCATTGCTGGAAAAGGCGGCTCAATAGAGCCTGGAGATTTATAAATGCCAAGCTGGCAAGCACGGCTGTTTTCAACCATTTCGCGTTTCCTGGTCAAACGCGGAGCAAACAAACAGGTGGCCGACGAAGCGGAGGGCGCAAAGCTGGTTCGCAAACTGTTTGAGCCCCCGGATTATCTTCGCCCCAAATTGCCTGCCGGAGTTCGTGTTCAACCGGTGTCAGACTGGGGCGTTCATGGCGAATGGGTGGAAAGCGGAAAAACAGACCGGATCGTTTATTACCTGCACGGCGGCGGTTACGTCGCCTGTTCACCCAAAACGCATCGTGGATTTACGGCGAATCTTTCATTGGCGGCAAACGCAACGGTGCTGGCACTGGATTACCGGCTGGCTCCGGAAAACAAATTCCCCGCGGCGCTGGAAGACGCAGTTGGCGGGTATCGCTTGTTGCTGGACAAAGGGTATCGGCCACAGCAAATCGTCATCGGAGGCGATTCGGCGGGCGGGGGTTTGGCAGTGGCTACACTGATCGCATTGCTTGAACGTGGATTGCCCAGTCCCGCGGGAGCATTTTTGCTTTCCCCATGGACGGATTTGGCTGGCACAGGTGAAACGATTGTGACGAACGATCCGGTTGATCCCATGTTGTCGGGCAAGATGATTCATAAAGTAGCGGCGCTTTACCACGGAGACGTTTCACCCACCGACCCTTTGGTTTCGCCTCTGTATGGCGATTTAAGCGGATTGCCTCCGATGCGGATTTACGTCAGCGATACTGAAATTCTGCTGGACGATTCCAAACGACTGGCTGAACGAGCCAGAGAGCAAGGCGTGACGGTTGACCTGCGCGTGTGGAACAAGCTGCCCCATGTCTGGCCGATCTTTGTCGCATTTGGAATCCCCGAATCGAAAGTTGCGCTGAACGAAATTGCCGAATTCGTCAAAGAACAAACTTCTTCAGTGCGGGAAAAAGCCGCATCCGTGTAAACAACGAAAGCAGGATTGGCTGGATTTTGTGGTTCCCAGTCAATCATTCCATCAACCTTGTAGATTCTGTCGAAAATTTATCTGCACACTATATGAGCACCACCACCAACCAACTTGTAGTCGTGATCGGCGCAGGGCCAGCAGGAATTTATGGCGTCCGCAAACTGGCCGAAGCTGGCCACGAAGTCATCGTCCTCAACCGCGACATCAAACCCGGCGGTTTGGTCGAATACGGAATTTATTTCAACAAGCACAAATTGAAAGAAGGCGTGCGAAAACAGTTTCGCCAGATTCTGGCCGATCCCAAAATTCATTACGTCGGCCACGTCAAAGTCGGCCAACAGGCAGACTTGACGCTGGAAGAAGTGCGCGACCTGCTGAAGCCTTCGGCTGTTGTTGTTGCTGCTGGCGCGCAGGGAACAAAGGCGCTGGGCATTCCGGGCGACGACGCGGCTGGCGTCTTCCACGCGAAAGATTTGGTTTATCACTTCAATGGCTTGCCGGAATTCACCAAACGCGATTTTCAGATGGGCGACCGCGTCGCCATCATCGGCGTCGGCAATGTCATGGTGGACATTGCCCATTGGCTGGTTCACGAAAAGAAGGTCAAGGAAGTCATCGCCGTCGCACGGCGCGGCCCGGCGCAAAGAGCGTACACAGACGTTGAAATCCAGGCCGTCGCAGCCAATATGGATTTGGAGGCTTTCGATGCGGAGCTTGAGCGAGTGCGCCAAAAACTGGAAGCCGTCGGCGAAGACGTGGAAACAATTCGCAAAGACCTGACCAAACATTGCGGC
>CAYLJQ010001157.1:0-1781 GCA_964383955.1 uncultured Heliomicrobium sp.
GAGGATAGTGGCGGGCTAATCGAATGATTCGATCTTTTTGTGCCTGGGTCAGGCCAGCCTTTCCGCGTCCAGCAACTCCCTTGTTGAAGCGGTTGCTTCGGGTGTCGGATTCTGATGCATTAATCACCGATTCAATCGCGTCTCTTTTGGCATTTAGACCGTAAAAATTCAACACTTTCTCAATGGACCCGGGTTTGTTGGCGATCATATCTTCATAAGACAGCCAGTAAACTTGCAGCCGTTTTTCAGCTTCCACGCGTTGCCACGAAGCGACGAACTGGAAATACCAGGGAATGACGTAATCAATCAACAAATCAATTTGCTGCTCCTGATCGAAGCTCAAAAAATCTTCGCGGGTGAAGTATGTGCTGAAGGTAAATCCGCCTTTGTAAAAATCCAGCAAGCTGATGGTTGTGTCGAAAATATTGCGAACCAAAACAACCGGGCGAATGTTGAAAGCCTGCATCAGGTGGATATTGGCTTCCGAAGCGCGCGAATGCTGCTGCGTGACGGAATTGAGAGTTCCAAACTTTGCCCATTGCGGCAGGTCAAGTTCGTGTTCGTTTTGGAGTGCGGCATAAACCGAAAACAGGTCTTTGTACCCGGTCAAACTGACCAGAACATTTTTCAGAAATGTTGAACCGCTTTTAGGGGCGCAGGCGATGAAAAGATGTTTGCCAAGTTGTGAAGGTTTGTAAGCCTGCGTGTAATCTTCCAGCCGGGCGCGGGTTTTGACGAAGCCCAGCGCATTGGTCAAATCCACGTAATAAGACGGGCAAGGCTGGATGGCGATTGCCCGTCGAATGGAAGTCAGTGAGGCTTCCCATTGACGGGCCTGATAAAAGTCTTTTCCCAGATTGTAATAAATATCGGCAAACCGCCCGCGAAATTCCGGGTCCTGCCCCATCTTCCCATGCAGTTGCAAAGCCAGAATTTCCCTGAGATATGGATTGACCGGCGTGACATCCGATTCATTCAGCAGTTGCGCGATGCGGCTGCGAAGCGCCGTCGCCAGATTGTGAACCAGCACGTCATACCCCGGGAACGTGACAGGCGTCTTTTGCAGAGAGCGTTTCAAAAGCGCCACAGCCATTTCGTAATTGCCCCGCTGCAAATTGGACACGCCAGCGTCCACTTCTTCCTTGATTGCTAACGCCACTCTTTGATCTTGAGGAGAAACGGCGACATTGACAGATTTCGGTTGAAGCATTTCTTATTGCCTTTGCGTTTGAGTAAGGTTGATCTGGTGATGCCAGTGAGTTGCCGGTATGTCAGACGTTTTGGAAACGGGCGCGATTATAAGAATGGGCATCAGGAGCGTCAACAAGCGATCCCACTGCCGTTTGCACTTGTTTGTGCCCAAAAACTTCATCGGTTGTCCAGGCAAAAAATACGGCAGAAGAAAGTTCTTCTGCCGTATTTTTTGCCCGAATCCAGACTGGATACTGCTAATTCGATCCGGGTTTTGCAGCCTTGGCAAAATCACCAGCTTTGATAATGGAAATCTTGGCTGGATCAATGTGCCTGCGCAGCGCCGCAGTAATCTGGTCTGGCGTTAAAGCTTCGACCTTCTTTTCCAGGTCTGCGTCCCAGGCCAAAGTGCGGTTGATGAAGTTGTAGGTGTTCAACCTGCCGACAAGTTCGCCGTCTTGCGAACGGCTGACCTGACGAGATTGCAGCCAGCCTTTTTTGGCGGCGGCAAGCTCTTCTGCGGTGAAGCCGTCTTTCAACATTTTCGCAATTTCTTCCTTGAAGGCTGCTTCCAGCTTGTCGCGGTTTTG
>CAYLJQ010001158.1:0-1778 GCA_964383955.1 uncultured Heliomicrobium sp.
AAAACTGGATTCCGGCTGCCGGTCAATAAACGAACGATGCCACAATTCCAATGTCAACAAGCCCCATAAATGCAATGAGTTGTCCCGGCGACCGCGTTCGTGTTCATCCAGCAAATCCTGAACCGCACGCGGATTTAGCAGGCCTCGTTGACGTGCCGTTTCGTCCGTCAACGTGCCATGCAGCATTTCGCGCAGTTCGTTGTTCAGCCATTTTCGCAGCGGAACCCCAAACCCCATTTTCGGGCGGTTGACGATTTCGCTTGGGATCAAATCGGCCATTGCCTGCTTCAAGATGTATTTGGTTGTTTGGCCGCGCAGCTTAAAGTGCGCCGGTATGGTTTGGACAAATTCAATCAGATTCTGATCCAGCAATGGAACGCGCGCTTCGATGGAATGCGCCATGCTCATGCGATCCACCTTGGTCAGAATGTCGCCCGCCAAATAGGTTTTGCTGTCCAGATAAAGCAATCGCTCGATCTGTTCAGCGCTGTGCGGTTCGGCAAAGATTTGTTCGAAAGCCGCCGCCGAATCACGGCCATGCAGCATTCGCCTGGCTTCGCCAGACAGCAGACTTTGCTTGGCATCCGCGCTGAAATACGAAAGGCTGTCTGCGAATCGTGCTCCGCCCGAAAGCGAGATATTTCGAAGAAACTGTTTGCCATACGCGGATCGCGGCAGCGCGCGGCTAAGCGGCAACATGACATTGCGCCGCAACCAGGCTGGAATGCGTTCGAAACGATCCCTGCTTTGATGAACCAGGTAGCGTTCGTAACCGGCAAACAATTCGTCGCCTCCATCGCCAGACAAAATCACCGTCACATATTCGCGAGCCATTTTGGACACGACGTAAGTCGGAATGCTGGAAGCATCGGCAAACGGTTCGTCATGATGCCAGACGATCTCTTCCACCAGCTTGCAGACATCCGGTGTAACGACGAATTCGTGGTGATCGGTTTGGTAGCGTTCAGCCGTCAGGCGCGCGTATTTCAGTTCGTCAAAACTTGCCTCGCTGAAGCCGATGGAAAAGGTTTTGACCGGTTGATCCATTGCGCGAGCCATCATCGCAACAACCGTGCTGGAATCCACTCCGCCGGAAAGAAACGCTCCTAAAGGAACTTCGCTCACCAACCGAACGCGCACGGCATCGGCAATCAATTCCCGCAAGCGCTCCGCATAATAAGCTTCGCTTTTTGGCGGCTGTTGTTCGGCGGAATCGTAGTGAAAATCCCAGTAACGCCGTGTCGTCACGCTTCCATTGCGGAAAGTCATGGTGTGGCCGGGCGGCAATTTATGAATGCCTTGAAACGCCGTCAGCGGATCGTGGACATAGCCGAAGGAAAGAAAGTCTGAAATTGCTTCCAGATTGGGCTGGCGTTCAATTCCCGGAAATTGCAGCAGCGATTTGATTTCGGAACCAAAAACCAAACTTTCGCCCACCAGCGTGTAATGCAGCGGCTTTTTGCCTGCGCGGTCGCGTGCCAGGAAAAGCTTGTTCTGGCGCTGATCCCATATGGCAAAGACAAACATTCCGCGCAAGCGCTCGACACAGCGTTCGCCTTCTTCTTCGTACAGGTGAACGATGGTTTCGGTGTCCGTGCGGGTTTGAAACGTGTGGCCGCGGGCAATCAAATCCGAGCGTAATTCCG
The DNA here is from genome assembly GCA_964383955.1 of uncultured Heliomicrobium sp. Taxonomy (GTDB): domain Bacteria; phylum Acidobacteriota; class Blastocatellia; order RBC074; family RBC074; genus RBC074. The sequence goes on from CAYLJQ010001158.1 coordinate 1,647, forward strand.
CAAAGTTGTAAATCTCCCCGTTAAAAACAATCCAAACCGAGCCGTCTTCGTTTGAAATCGGCTGATGCCCTGTGGCGACATCAATAATTGAAAGCCTGCGCATGCCAATGGCCAAACCATCTTTGACGTAAT
>CAYLJQ010001159.1:0-1776 GCA_964383955.1 uncultured Heliomicrobium sp.
CCTGCCTCGGTCAACGCTTTTTTGCATTCCATCATTCCTGCGCCAGTCTTTTCGCGCAGGGTTTTAACCATTTCTGCGGTAATTGCCATAAAAACCTCTAGTCAGTTGAAATTATGTCTGTCTTCATAAAAACGGCGCAGCCGCGCTTTGTAAGAAGTGGCTGCGCCGTCGTATCAAATCAAAAACGGTTTGAGAATCAGGTCTATGCCGATTCTGCGGCGCTGGCTTCCTGAACGGGGGGCGCAGGCGCTTCCACTGCTGGTTCAACCGGGGGAGCGACTGGGGCCTCTGCGGTTTCAGGAGCCGGGGATGGAGTCGCCGCGACGGCAGCCGCAGCCATTGCTTGGCGCGGGCCTCCCGGACCTCTGTCGCCGCCTCTGCCGCGACCGCCACGCTCTCCGCGTCCACCACGATCACGATCACCACGTCCGCGACCGCCACGGTCTCCGCGCTCGCCTCGTTCGCCTCTGTCTCTTTGCTGGCGTTGCTGAATATCAACAGTGACGCCGCTGATTTTGGCTTGTTCCGCTGCTGCCGCCGCTTCTTCAGCTTCTTTCTGCTGAGCCAGTTGCTGGCCTTCCAAAATCGCATCCGCCATCCGCGAAGCAAACAAGCGAACGGCGCGCAGCGCGTCATCGTTTCCAGGAATGACGTAATCAACGCCTTCCGGTGAACAGTTCGTGTCCACAATCGCGACCACAGGGATGTTCAGCCTGTTGGCTTCCTTGACGGCGATTTCTTCTTTATTGGTGTCAATGATGAAGATAGCGTCAGGAAGTCGGCGCATATCTTTAATTCCTGACAGGTTTTTTTCCAGTGCCAGGCGCTCACGCTCGATTTCCAGCCGCTCTTTCTTTGCGTACTGTTCGATGCGGCCGTCCGCCTGCATCGCTTCGATCTCTTTGTAGCGCTTGATTGATTTCTGGATTGTCTGGAAATTGGTGAGCAAGCCTCCCAGCCACCGCTGGTTGACGTAAAACTGATTGCAGCGAAGCGCTTCTTCCTTGATTGCGTCTTGCGCCTGTCGTTTGGTGCCGACAAAGAGGATCGTTTTGTTGGTGCCTTCGCCAGCCAGGCTGGAAATGAACCGGATCGCTTCTTTGATCATCCGCTGCGTTTTTTGCAGATCAATAATGTAAATGCCATTGCGCTCGCCGAAAATGTATTCTTTCATTTTCGGATTCCATCGGCGCACCTGGTGCCCGAAGTGTACGCCAGCTTCGAGCAACTCTTTCATTGTAACTGTAGCCAATTAGACCTCCACGAGATTGGTTTGTGTACTCGCCCTCTTCGCTCTCCCCGGTTCGATAGCTTGCAGCAACCAACGAAGAAGAAGGCAATGGATTTGGTGATGAGACTGAAGACCACGTGGTTGGCATTTTTGTGCCAACCACCAATCGCCAATACCAATCACCGAGAATTATCGTTTCGAGAACTGGAATCGCTTGCGTGCGCCCTTCTGACCATACTTCTTACGCTCTTTGGCGCGCGGGTCGCGCGTCAGCAAGCCGGCTTTTTTGAGTTTCTTGCGAAGTTCGCCATTAAACTCAATCAGCGCGCGAGCAATGCCATGACGAACCGCACCCGCCTGTCCGGCGGAACCTCCGCCTGCAACATTGACCAACACGTCGAATTTGCTGAGCGTATCGGTCATCTGTAGCGGCTGGCGAATAATCATTCGCTGCGTTTCGTTCTTGAAGTAAGTGTCAATCGCCTTGCGATTAACTTTGACATTGCCGGTTCCTGGCCTCAGGTAAACACGAGCGGTCGCACTCT
>CAYLJQ010001160.1:0-1771 GCA_964383955.1 uncultured Heliomicrobium sp.
CCATCAATCAGCAGCTTCGTGGAATACGGCAGCACTAACCCCATAGGCCGATTGATAATCATCAGCACTCCACCGAGTATCAAACGTCGGCGATGCGATTTGACCAATTCTCGGGCTTCAATCCAGGCTTCCGAATAATTGATCCGCTTCTTCTTTTTCTCTTCGCTCACTTCTTCTCCCTAAAGTCGAATCAAACGACTCCCGCAGAACCTGTCCTTACAAGGGGAAAACCCCATACAGGTGCCGGAATGTCGAATCATCCAATACAAAATGAAGCCAATGGCGCTCCAATGATGGCTTCGATGTGCCATTCTTACTCCAACAGAGGTTTCGGGCACAATGGCGAAAGCTCAGATAAAACGTTGAACTTGTAATGAAAGCGCGAGAATGATGTCTGGCAGGAAACTATATTTGAAAGGAAGAGGGCGGGTAGTGGGTCTCGAACCCACGGCCTCAAGAGCCACAATCTTGCGCTCTAACCAACTGAGCTATACCCGCCACAAACCTGATTATTGTCTCGCAAACAATGTTTGACGGCTTTTTTTGGATTACTGGACTGCCATCAAAGAGCCGTCATAATAATGACCGTTCCATTAGTCGTCAAGGGGTGGTTCTGAATAACCTTTTGAAATGTAATAGTTTCGTAATACCTGCCCTCTAAAGGCTTTATCCGAACAATTTAGGTTGTCGCCAAAGTCATTGCCTCTTACCATCGCACTGCTTTTAGATTTGTTGATCGTTTAGTAATTCATAAGCCTCACAAATTCCTGGAGAAAATAAAATGCATTTTGATTCAAACGTGATTAAGCCGATGACTGATGCGCCGCGCTGGCAGGATGCAATCAGGAAATACCAAACGCCGGAAAATTGGCGCAGCATCTGGCAAATCGTCAATTCGGTCGTCCCTTACCTGGCTTTGTGGTATCTGATGATTCGCAGCTTGTCAGGGCCTTATGCGATAACGCTGCTACTTACCTGGCCAACCGCCTGGCTGACAATGCGAATTTTTATTTTGCAACACGATTGTGGCCACGGCTCTTTCTTCAAATCGAAAACCGCCAACGATTGGGTCGGGACGTTCTGTGGGTTTCTGACCATGGTTCCTTATTACCAGTGGCGCCATGAACATGCCATCCACCACGCAACTTCCGGCGACCTGAGCCGCCGCGGAACCGGCGACATCAATACGTTAACCATCAAAGAGTATCAGGCGCTTTCTCCAGGAAAAAAATTTGCATACAAGCTTTACAGACATCCGCTAACGCTTTTGGTGCTTGGCCCCTTCTATACGTTTGTACTGCAACACAGATTTGTGCGTTGGTATTCAGGCAAACGCGAAGCCCGCAATGTTTATTTAACGAATCTCGTACTGTTGGCAATGTATGGAAGTTTGTGCCTGACAATCGGCGTGAAGTCGTTTTTTATGATCTGGCTTCCGATGACAATCATTTCCGGCGCAACCGGCATCTGGCTGTTCTACATTCAACATCAATATGAAGATACCTATTGGCGCAACAAGGATGAATGGGACTATGTGACGGCTGCCGTGATGGGAAGTTCCTTCTACAAATTGCCAAAAATCGTTCAGTGGTTTTCCGGCAACATTGGTTTCCACCACATTCATCACTTAAGCCCCAAGATTCCGAACTACAAGCTGGAACAGTGTCACAACGAGGTTCCCATGTTTCAACAGGCTCCGACGCTCACATTCTGGGAAAGTCTGAAGTGTCACTCGCTTAGACTCTGGGACGAAGATCAAAAGAAACTGGTG
>CAYLJQ010001161.1:0-1754 GCA_964383955.1 uncultured Heliomicrobium sp.
TGAAACCATCTGGCGCACGCTGGAACCGCTGCTTTCAAAAGAATAATCCGACAGCATTTTCCCGTGCAGCGTTTTTGTTGACCCTTCCTTTGCTCAGGCGTAAGCTTACCGCTCGGTAAGTTGACTGTAGTTCCCATCCCTGACAACTGACTTGCAACCACAGGAGAGAAACCATGAAATCACGTTCATTCCGGCTCAGCCTTTTGTGCCTGGGCATTTTTGCTGCTGTTTTCTTCGGACTCGCCGCAGGTAAATCCAACAGCGCAGCGGTCACTTTCACCAAAGACATTGCGCCAATCATTTACAAAAACTGCGCCGAATGCCATCGCCCAGGCGAAATTGCTCCGATGTCGTTGATGACTTACCAGGAAGCGCGCCCATGGGCCAAGTCAATGCGCGAGCAGATCAGTCAGCGAACGATGCCTCCTTGGTCTGCCGATCCGAAACATGGCGAATGGGCAAACGATCCGCGTTTGTCTCAGCAGGAAATTGACACGATTTCAGCCTGGGTGGCTGCCGGAGCGCCTAAAGGCGACGACAAAGATTTGCCTGTTGCGCCCAAGCTTGCTCAAGGTTGGACGATCGGCGAACCGGACGCGGTGGTTGAAATGCCCGAAGAATACACAGTCCCGGCTGATGGGACGATTCCCTATCTGTACTATTCGATGCCGACAAATTTCAAAGAAGACAAATGGATTCAGGCCATGGAAATCCGCCCGGGCAATCGAACAGTCGTTCACCACGTCATCGCCTACGCGCAAGATCCTTCGGTGAAGGACACAGCCCCCGGCGGCGAAGGCGACCTTCGCCGTGGCCGAGTTCATTTGGGCGGCATTACGCCAAACAAAACCGGCATCGTGTTTTCTCCCGGCACTGCCCGTTTAATTCCGAAAGGTTCGAACATCGTTTTCCAGATGCACTACACGACCAATGGACAGGTCACAAAAGACCGCACCAAAATCGGCTTCGTTTTTGCGAAACAACCAGGCCAAAAAATGATTCAAACCGGTAACGCGATCAATACACGGTTTATGATTCCGGCTGGCAACGACAATCACGAAGTCAAAGCTTCGTTTACATTCAAAGACGATGTCGAAATCAGTTCGTTCATGCCGCATATGCATGTTCGCGGCAAAGCATTCACCTATACGGCTGTTTACCCTGATGGCCGGTCGGAAATTCTGCTGAACATTCCGAAGTATGATTTCAACTGGCAGTTGACCTACATTCCAAAGGGCAAACTTGTGTTGCCAAAAGGCACACGATTGGATTGCGTTGCCTACTTCGATAATTCGACCAAGAACAAATACAACCCCGATCCGACCAAAGATATTCGCTGGGGGGATCAAACCTGGGAAGAGATGATGATCGGCTGGTACACATATTCTGTGGTTAAGGCGCAGCCTCCGGCAACTTCTTCCTCTACAGGCCAATAAATAAAGCAATCCACCGTTCAAGCGCCGGACGGCGCTTGAACGGTGGAGAACAAAAGCCCGCCCATCTTCTATTTCACGTTCTTCGACAATTCTGTGTGAACGCGCTCAAGCAATTTCTTGGTCGCTTTGATGCCATCCGCTTCGCTCATCTTTTCACCTTCGTACTCAATGCCGACAAACCCGCGATAGCCAGCATCCAGAACGATTTTCATCATCTTGTGATAATCGGTGTGAATTTCTTCGCCGCGTTCGTCGAAGTCATGGGTTTTCGCACTGACCGCTTTGGCAAAGGGCATTAACTCTTTCACGCCTTGATAG
>CAYLJQ010001162.1:0-1754 GCA_964383955.1 uncultured Heliomicrobium sp.
GACGCTGGGCGGGGAAAGCAACGAGGAAAAATGGCGACAGGCGATTGACGACGCGCTGGGCGCTTCGTTCGTGGTTCAAGAGCGCGTTGAAGTCCTTCAGGAAACTTTTCCGATGTTGGTGGCGGGCGAAGTGAAGTATGAAGGCCGGTATGTGGATTTCGATCCTTATACTTGGGGCGGCGATTCTGTTGAGGGAGCAGGGGTCCGACTTTCGCCGTCTGCATTGTTGAACGTGACGGCAGGTGGCGGGTCCGCAACGCCTATGCTGGTCATGTCCGGGTGATTCCACTTCTCAGCCAAAGAAAAACACGCAACCTAATCTTTTCGGAAACGTAAATGCCATTGCCTGACCGCATCTTCCTGTAACAAAGCAACATCATCCCTTAGGAGATTTCTATGAAGCAGAATTATTGCCGCCTCCTGGCTGCGGCGATCTTGTTGTGTGCCTTCAGTTCGGTTGGCGCGCTGGCACAGGCCAAGACTGAGGAAAAGAAGGCCACCACCGCAGAACGCGCCAAGACAATGAAGGAACTGGATTTCACTTGGAAGCGGGCGAAAAAATGGACCTTGGATTACATTGACGCCATGCCCGAAGACGCCCTGGGCTATAAACCGACGCCGGATACCCGCAGTTTCGGCGAGCAAATGCTGCATCTGGCTTTCTGGAATTGCGGCTTGGCGGAAGCCGCAGGCAGTAAGCCCAGTCCCTTTGGCAAAGATGAAATCGAAAAGAAACCCGAATACAAATCCAAAGCCGCGCTAAAGAAAGCCGTTGAACAAAGCTACGATTTTGTGATTGCGGCAGTCGCTGAACTGGATGAAAAGAAGCTGCCGGAAGAAGTGACGTTCTTCAATTCAAAAGTCACAAGGTTGATGGCCCTGACAATTGCGCTGGATCATCAAGCCCACCATCGCGGCCAAACGACAATCTATTTGCGGCTAAAAGGCGTCACGCCTCCGCCAGAGCCGTAATCGAATTGCAAAGTGGGGCAATTCCGCCCATTGTCCCACTCTTCCATTTGCGCTATCGCTAGCCGTATGCGAGTTTTAGGCATCCCCAAAAGTTCAAAACGAAAGGGTGATGACTGGTATGGCAATGCAATTTGATCTGACCGAAGAGCAGCAACAAGTAAAACGAATGGTGCGCGAATTCGCCGAGGCCGAAATCAAGCCACACGTGATGGCCTGGGATGAAGCGCAGCATTTTCCGCGCGAACTGTTTACCAAGATGGGCGAGCTGGGCCTGACAGGCGTTATCTTTCCTGAAGAGTTTGGCGGCGCGGGAATGGGATACGTTGAATACGCGACCGTTATCGAAGAAATTTCGCGCGTTTGCGGCTCCGTCGGATTGTCTATTGCCGCGCACAATTCGCTTTGCACCAACCACCTTTATCAATACGGAACTCCCGAACAAAAACAAAAATACGTCACGCCGCTGGCCAAAGGCGAAAAGCTGGGTGCCTGGGCATTGACCGAACCCAGTTCCGGTTCGGACGCTTCCGGAATGAAAACCATCGCTGTTAAGCGCGATGGCGGCTGGACGATTAACGGAGCGAAAAATTTCATCACCCACGGAATTTCGTCGGACATTTGTGTGGTACTGGCCATCACCAATCGCGAAATGCGTTCGCGCGGCATTTCAGCGTTCATCGTCGAACGGGGCACAAAAGGCTTCCTTGCCGGAAAGAAAGAAAACAAACTTGGCGTTCGCGCTTCGGTAACGGCTTCGATTATTTTTGAAGATTGCTGGGTTC
>CAYLJQ010001163.1:0-1747 GCA_964383955.1 uncultured Heliomicrobium sp.
AACTTCGATCAACACAGTCGGATTGAACAGCATTTCCAAGCCTTGAAAAGATTCGTATTTCTGATCGCCGCAGGCAACAGAAACATCCGGGTAACGGTACGGCCCGTCTGCCGGAACTTTCACGCGCATATCACCTGGGAAGGCTTCACAATCTCGATCTCCCAGTTTTTGCGTCAGCACAGTGCAAACGTTGCGAGCAATGCGAACGTGATTGAGAGTTCCGCCTGCCATCGAAAACACTTCTCCGGCAAAATACTCAAACCGTTCCTCAGAGTTCTTTTCCAGCTCAATGTACTCTTCAATTGTCAGGTGTGGTTTTGGCAAAGCAGTCCTGGTTTTCCTCCAAATGAATCGCGACCGAATTGTAACTCACGTCATTCGGTTCTGAGCGAACTCAACAAAGGCGAGCGAACAGCCGCCAACACCGCCAACAGCGAAGCCGCCAAGCCCGTCAATAATACCGCAAGCAAAAGTAAAATCAGTGAGATGACAGACAGTTTGCCGCCGCGTGCGATGAAGGCCGGAGCAATCGCTAAAGCCGCGCAGACCACGCCGGTCAGCAAGCCGCAACCCAGCAGCAACGCGTTTTCAGCGACGACCATCAACGACAAGTGCGAGGATTGATAACCGACGGATCGCATCACCGCCAGTTCGCGACGGCGTTCCAGAACGTTTCTCAGCAACACTGTCCCAAGTCCGAAGGTTCCTAACAGCAGCCCTAATCCACCAAGCGTCTGAAACGTTGAAAGGTACGTGTTTTCGACTTGATGAAAGCTGGCGAGCTTTTCATCCGTCGAAATCGCGTCGAAGCCGTAATCGGAAAGTTTGTCTTCCAGTGCGGTGGCGGTTTCAGTTGGCTTCGGAGTTTCCGCCAGGAAGACTCTGTAGCCTTGTTCATCCGGGAAAACCTTGACGAAGTTTTGCTCCGACATCAGCAATTCGCCTTGGAAGATGGTGTCGGACAGTGCACCAACGATTTTTACTTTGACGGCTTCGCCACGGCTGGAAGTCAGCGCGGTTTCGTCGCCGACTTTCAAATGCAGCACGTAGGCCAGAGAATTGGCATCGGCGATGACGGGGATTGCGGATTGCGGATTGCGGATTGCGGATTCGTCATTCAGCAATCGCCAGGGATTCGCTTTCTGTTCATCAGTTTGGGCCAGCGAACTGGCGAAGGAAAAGCGATTGGCTTTGATGAACTCTTCGGTTGCGCCAAGCACGCGAGGGCTGCGCGGCGCGTATAGGTTCAAACAACTGGCGTCATCGCCGGGACGCAAACGAAACCGAGTCAACTTCACGTCTTTGAAACTGTCATCAAGCAGGTTTAATTCATCGCGTCCTTGTTCGCTGTTCGGATCGTGAACAATTGGCAGCAGGCTTTCGGCCAACAGCGGAAACCCGCCTGTTCCGGATTTCGGATCGCTCGACATCGCGCCGCTATCTTTGCGAAATGCATCCACCGAAACGATGATGAACGCCGCTGAAGCAATCAGCGCAATGCACAACACGCTGCGGCTGGGGCGAATGGTCGCATTGCGGAAGCCCAGCCGAGCCATCGGCGCAAACCCATGTCCGGCGATGGTTTTCCGTTTGTCGCTTTTCAGCCACGAAGACCAGAAGAAGAGCAGCGCAATCAGCAGAAACGTTCCCGCACCGAAAAAGCCTCCGACCTGGCCGATGAACTTTGCGCTTGCCAGCATCACCAAGCCGAGCAGAGCGAAGAGGATTGCAAGGAGACGGGATGGAG
>CAYLJQ010001164.1:0-1745 GCA_964383955.1 uncultured Heliomicrobium sp.
ATCGCGGACCGACGAAAGTTCCGCCTTTCAACAGCAAAACAATTGTCGCCAATAAGATTCCAATGCCCGCTACTGATCCAATTGCAGTTCCCAGCGCCACCGGATCAAGCTTGGCAAAGGCTGTCTGTATGATTCTGTCAGCAAATGCATCGGCCTCATTTGTGGCGGGCTGAATCGGTGTTGGCACTGCGCGGTCGCCCATCGTTTTGACGCGGCTGGTTTCCTTGTCACGAACCTCTTCGTGGTAATCCTGCTCTGTGTTTACCGCCCAAACGTCGTTATTTTCGCCGACAACGTTTCGCGCGGCGTATACGCCGGTCAGCATTGAATGATCCTGGTTGTTGTACCGGTGCAGCCCATTGCGCCCGATGGTCTGCAAATTGGGAAGGGTTTCCAGGTAATTGCGAATGATATCCACGCGGTTTTGGTAGTCCTGATCGTAAACCGGATACGCTTTCTTCATTCGCACCACGGTTCCATCTTCGACTTCGTCTGGCTGGATCAAACCGATTTGCGCGCATTCCTTGATGCCCAGGTCAATCAACCTGTCATTGGACCAGGTCCATTCGTCGTCTTGTTGCCACAGGAAGTATTCCAGGCCCAGCGAACTGCGCGACTGATCCGGAACCATTTCAGGGCTCCAGTTTTTGTAATTCTGGATGCGCCCCATCTTTACTTCGGGCGAATGAATGTAAATCCAGTTGTCCGGGAATACGTGTTCGCGTTTGGCCATCAGCACCACCGTCAGGTAATCGCGGTAGCGCAGCGAATTGGCCGCTTCCAGCACTTGATCGGGCGGCAGCGGGTCAAGGCTTTGAATCAATCGCCTGAGCGGCATCGAAGAGATAAACTGGTCGCCATCAAACTCTACTCGCTCGCCATTGGATTTGTGCCCAATCACGGATTCAACGCGGCCTTTGCGATGGCGAATCTTGTCAATCTTGACGCCGTGAACCGTTTCGTTGCCCTGCGAAGCCAGCAAATCCTTGCAGCAATCCCACATCATTCCCGGCCCCAGGCGCGGATAATGAAACTGTTCAATCAAGGTGGTGATGATTTCGCCGTCAGCAGACTTCCCGCCGCCAAATAATGCACTGCGAACCGCTTCTTTCAGCGAAAGGTTCTTAATGCGCTGCGCGGCCCAATCCGCCGAAATTTCCGCGCAAGGAATGCCCCAGACTTTTTCGGTGTAGGTTTTAAAGAAAATCTCGTACAAACGCTGGCCGAACCGGTTGGAAACCCATTGTTCCAAATTGGTTTCTTCGGCGTGCGGAAGCAGCTTGGCTTTGGAGTAGCTGAGCATGACCAGCAAAGCCTCGACCGGGCCAAGTCCGGCCAAAGCGTTGGCGGCTTTCAAAGGGTAATCAAAAAAGTGGCCGCGATAATGGATCCGCGAAAGCCGTGGACGAAGTAAAAAATCCTCGCTCAGCATTTCGCGCCACAATTCGTTGATCAGCGGCACTTTGGAAAAAAATCTGTGCCCGCCGATGTCGAATCGGTAGCCCTTGTAATTGACCGTGCGGGAGAGTCCGCCGACTTGTTCGTCGGCTTCGAGTATGGTGGAGCCAATGCCCAGCTTTGAAAGCTCGTATGCGCTGGTAAGCCCAGCCGGGCCAGCCCCGATAACGATTGCCCCTGATGACATAATTTCTTATCCCTCTTCTTTGACTTGCAGCTCGTTGGGTTGATCTTTTCTGGGGACGAGCCGAACAGGCTTCAAAAAAAATTTGCGGGTGTGAGCGTTT
>CAYLJQ010001165.1:0-1744 GCA_964383955.1 uncultured Heliomicrobium sp.
GAGGTACTGAACTGAACAATCAGAAAATGCTTGATTCATTTGAGGCGCAAGCTCTCGGTTATGCCGATCAGCTTTATCGCGTTGCGCTACGGCTTTGCCGGGATCAAGGCAAGGCTGAAGATTTAGTCCAGGAAACCTTTTTGCAGGCTTGGCGATCTTTTCATCGCTTTGAACTGGGGACAAACCTTCGAGCCTGGCTTTACAAAATCATGTTTAATGTTCACTACAGCAACCAGCGCCGAGATAGATTGCAGCTAGTCCCGACCGAAGAGACTATTGCTGAGACATTGGCTTATGATCCGCCAACACCACAACATTTGACTGAAGAAGAAGTGCTGGGGGCGCTTGAAAGATTGCCCCGCGATTTTCAAATTCCAATCCTGCTCGCCGATGTAGAGGAGTTTTCGTACCGCGAAATCGCCGATGTCCTGGAAATTCCCATCGGAACTGTCATGTCGCGGCTGCATCGCGGAAGAAAGATTTTACGGACAGAATTGGTCACTTACGCACGTGAAGCTGGATATAAAGTTTCACACTGAAGGAGATGGATCGGCTAAGCCTGAAGATTTGATTTATGGATTGCAGAAGCTACAAAGAGTTGCTTGATTCGTATCTTTGCCAGGAATTGGCAGTCGAGACGAATCATCAAATGCTGAATCACACGGAACATTGCGCATCCTGCCGCGCCGAAATGGCTTCGCGGCGAAATGTGCGCGAAGCGCTTCGCCGCGCGTGTTCGAAAGAGTGCCTGAGCAATGAAGTCTTGGAGCGTATGCGCTTGCGGCTGCGCGCTGATGCTGTGGTAGCGACAGGAATGCCTGCCAGCACCAAAAGCTGGGGAGCAAGATTGGCGGAGTTATTCAGATTTCGAATTCTTGTGCCAGCTTCAGTCGTCATTCTGGCCTTGGCAATTGGAGGCTCGCTATACCTAAAACGCCCTGGTTCGACAACTCCAGCCTTGCTGCTGAGCGATCTTTTAATGACGGAGGCCGCTTATGACCATCGCCAATGCGCGCCACATTTTCTTGAGTCAACCAAAGCTGCAACAATGCCAGACTCTGTTGGGAAATACGACGAAGCATATTTGGCTCTGGATCAAATTGCCTCTTCCGGAGCAACAAACTTAACGCTCCGCGCTGCCCACGTTTGCCAACCGGGTACCAGGCAATTTGCCCACTTGGTCTACACACGAGGAGAAAATCTGATTTCCTTGTTGGTAACAAAACGCGATGGACGAGCGCTGAAAACCGGTGAACTGCCGGACTTGGAATCCAGTCTTTCAGGCCTACAGAAGGCTAATAATGGCGAACTTTCAATTGGCGCCCACCAAACACCAAAACATATTGTTCTGGTGGTTTCTGATTTGCCCAAATTTGAAAACGAAAAGCTGGCGGAAACATTGAGTTTGCCGGTACTTGAGCACCTTCGCCGACTGGACAATCGAACGGCAAACGCTTTTGGAACAGACGTACAAAACCTGAATTTGATTTCAAAGCTGAGAAGGAGGGAAATTAAATGATAGCAACGGCAACCAACCTGGCCGTGAATTTTTGCCAAAGCGAGCAGGCCTGGCAAACAACATTTCCGAACCTGCTCAATCTGCCGCACATAGAAAAGACCTTTTGGCGAGGAATGACAATTTACTCGCTGGAAGACTCCGCCACACATCTTTATGTTGTGTTGAAAGGCAGAGTGAAGATTCTACGAACCTCTTCGGACGGCGAGCAAAAAATAGTCTCTATTC
>CAYLJQ010001166.1:0-1738 GCA_964383955.1 uncultured Heliomicrobium sp.
TCGGGAAGGTAAGGTCGTTAATGTCACTTCGGACAACCCGCCGCGCGTCTGGCAAGCCTGGGCGAATGGCGAATTGAACTGGGTCAATTGCCAGTTGGAACACGATGACACTGCCGGCTTGACGCGCAACGGCGAAATCATCTTGCGGCTGCCTGAGATGGCGAAAAAGACCGAGCATGGTGTGGTCGGCTATTGGCTGCGGTGTGCGTTGACTCAGCCTGTTGCGGGGCAGCACAAGTATGTGAATTCGCCTGGTTTACAACGCAAAATCAGCGCCTGCACGCTGGGCGGTACGGTTCGCGCGAAACATGCCGTGACGGCGAAGGACGAATTTCTGGGAATCAGCGACGGCTCTCCCGGACAACGTTTTCAGTTTCCTCATTCTCCCTTGTTGGAGCGAAATCCCCATTCAGATTATTTGAGCGTGATCGGAGAGCCGGGTCAAGACACTGCCACCGTTTGGACGGAAGTCAGCGATTTCGGCGATTCGAACGAAACCAGTTTGCATTACACGATTGATGACCTGACTGGCGTTCTCAGCCTGGGACCGGCGTTGCGGCAACCTGACGGCAGCATGCGGCGATTTGGCAAAGTTCCGGCGCGCGGAGCCGAATTGCGGTTCACGCGATACAACTACGGCGGAGGGACTGAGGGCAACGTGAGAGCCGAATCCATCGTCGTGCTGAAGTCCGCCAAAGCGTACATTTCAAAAGCCATCAATTGGGAGCCTTCAGTTGGCGGACGCGATGCCGAATCTGTGGAACAAGCCATCTTGCGTGTGCCAGCCATGTTGCGTTCGCACGAACGCGCCGTCACTGCCGACGATTATGAATATCACGCCAAAACAATTGCCGGAGTCGCCGACGCTTATTGCGTTGGCCCAGGCCTGATTCGAGACAGGGCGACGGAACAGGACAAAAAAAAATCTTCTCGCGCCGAACCTCCCAAACCCGGCGAAGTTCACGTCTACATTCTGCCTCAAGTCGGTCACACTGTCCCCTTGCGGTTTGAGCAGCTCAAGCTGGACGAAACGGTTCGACAACGTGTCCAAACCGAATTGCAAAGCCGATCCGTTCTCGGCGTGACGGTCAAGGTCATGCCGGTGACGATTGTGGAAATTTCCGTCGAAGCAAAACTGGTCAGCCGGGATCGCGCCAGCGGCGAAAGTTTGAAGCGTCAAGCGCAGGAGGCAATCGAACGATTTTTGAATCCTTTCACCGGCGGTCCGCAAGGCAATGGTTGGCGGCAAATTTCCGTGCTTCACAAATCCGATTTGTATCGGTTGCTGCTGAATTTGCCGATGGTCGAACACATCGAAGAAATTTTCATCAAACGAGGCCCCGATAGAGAAACCAATCCTGCACCGCTGGAGTTGGGGCGAATTGTCGTCTGTTCCGGTGAACATCAGATTGAAATCGCGAGGTGAAGCCGTATGCATCAGCCCAGTTCTTATCTGAATTACCTGCCCGTAATTTTTCAAACCGACGAATTTCTGGGACGTTTTCTGCGCATCTTTGAAACGGTTTGGGAACCAATGGAACAGCGTCAGGATCACATGGCCCTGTATTTCGATCCGGCAACCTGCCCGACGGACTTCCTGGCCTGGCTGGCCAGTTGGTTCAATTTGCCATTCAGCGAAACCTGGCCCGAACTCCAACGCCGGTTGTTGGTTAAACAGGGATTCAGGCTAAGCCGTCGTAGCGGAACTCTGGACGGGTTGGAAACCATCTTGGAATTG
>CAYLJQ010001167.1:0-1730 GCA_964383955.1 uncultured Heliomicrobium sp.
AGTTTTCCCGAAGCAGTTTGCCGACAGCGAACTGAGCTTTTCCACGCCGCAGATTTCGCGCATCAACGTTGAAGGTGACACCGCCAGCTTGCGCGTTTCGACTCGCCGCACAGCGAAAAACGGAACCGTGACTTCCATAACTGAAATGCGCGTCGAGATGGCGTTTGTCCGGCAAGCGGGGCAATGGAAATTGTGGAGTGAAATATCCCCGATAACTTCCTTGCTGACAGCTTTGAGTGAGGCAAAAACGGATGAAGAGCGGCGGCGTCTGCTGGAGCAGGAAAGCGATCTTGTCACCCGCGATTTGCTGTTTATGCTTGCTGGCCAAAGCGACCGCGCTTATGCACAAGGCAATCAGGCGCGTTCACTCAGTATTCTGCAAAGCCAGATTCTGGTAGCCGAAAGGCTAAACAACCGCAGCGAACTTTCCGACGCCTGGCACAAAGCCGGAATCATTCATTTTCTGCAAAAACGGTTCGATGACGCTTTGGCGGCTTACCGCAAAAGCCTGGCGATCGATGAAGAGGCGGGGCGGACTGAAGAAGCGGCTCGTTCGCTCAGCAGCATTGCGCTGGTGTTTATGTCTCAACGCAAGTTTGCAGAATCGCTGGAGCACTTTCAGCGGGCATTGACCATTTACGAATCGTTGAATCGAAAAACTGAGGTGATTCGAACGACTGAAAACATGGGCAACGTTCGTAATGAGCAAGGCGATTATGCTGCCGCAATTGAACATTATCAGCGTTGCGTGCAGTTGTACGACGAAACCAAACGGCCTAACGAAGCGGCGAACATGGTTTTGAAAATTGCGCGGGTTGAATACGAGCAAGGCCGGGACGCAACGGCAATTGGCTGGTTTCGCCAGGCGGCGGAACGGTTTATTGCGGCTGGCAACCGCCGCACTTTGGGGTATGCCTATCACAACCTCGCCAACATCCTTTACGAACAAGGCGATTACAACCAAGCGCTGCTGTTTTACCAGCGCAGCCTGCAAGCGGAACGAGAAGCCGGAACTCGCGAAGGCGAAGCGGGCGCGTTGCAGGGAATTGGGCTGGTTCATTCATTGAATGGTTCGTATGCATTAGCATTGCAGGCTTAAGAGCAAAACCTGGCCATCATGCGCGCGTTAAACAACAAGACGGATTTGGCCACTGCATTGCAAAAAGTCGGCGGTGCAAATTTCAGTTGGAGCAAATGGGACGAGGCGTTGGCGGTGTACAAGGAAGCGTTGGCGCTGCGAGAACAGATTGGTGAGAATCAGGAAATCGCCATGGCTTTGTTGGATGTTGGCCTGACGCTTTCTGCCCAGCAGGATTACGCACGGGCGCTTGAGCATTACAACCGCAGCCGTCAAATTTTCGAAATGGTTGGCAATCCGTCCGGTGTTGCGGCTGCGCTGCTAAACATTTCTCAGACCCATTACCTGCAACGCGATTTTGCCAAAACGATTGAAATTGCTCAGCAAGCCGCCGACTCTGCCAAAAAAGGAAACGACCAAGACATTTTTTGGCAGGCGCGTCATCGCGCAGGCAAAGCCTATTTCCGATTGAACGATCTGGGTTCCGCGCGAAAAGCATTGACCGAAGCCATCAGCACGATTGAGACCATGCGTCCGCAAGCCAGTCGAGGTCAGCAGCCGCGATTCTTCGAATCCAAAATTGCGCCTTACCAAGCCATGGTGGATGTCGCAATTGGCGAAGGACAGGGAAATGATGCGTATAACTTTTCCC
>CAYLJQ010001168.1:0-1726 GCA_964383955.1 uncultured Heliomicrobium sp.
TCCAAACTTTCCTGCGTTTGGCCAAACTCGACTGGCCTCCATCCATCGACCATCCCAGCGTCGCACTATTCTTGTTGGTCTGCGACATCGCAATCAACCCGGGCGCAGGCTTTCCAATGCCTCTACGGGTTTTCACCACATTTATCGAAGATGTCGATCCAGGTTTTCGTTTCCTTTTTCTCTGCCGCATTATTGCACAGCAGCGACCCGATCTTGCGCGGACGATCCAGCAATACTCAAGGGCTGAGTACGCCGAAGTTAGCGAGGCACTCACAGGCTCCCTCTTGGTCGATTCACCACTCGCCATAGCGGAGACCGTGACTGGTTGGGTAAGTAGCAGCAAAACGCTTGATTCCTTAATGGCAGAGCACCTGAGCTTCGATTACGCCGCGATCAACCTACCCGTGCGCCTCCTGTTTTCTCACTTCTTAGCTTTTAGCAAGGATAAGCTTTTGAGACCGGAGTTTTTCTGTTGGCCCGGTGCGTGGATGGCGGGAGAGCGCGTGTCTCCAGAAATCGGCAGGCTTTTTGATTCCCACTCGGCGCCATTCATCGACAAAGCCGAGGACGGGGGGATATATCCCCGTCTAATAACCGCGAAGAGCGAGGCAGTCATTCAGGCAACCTTTGAGACGTTCTACGCTGTTAATGTCACTTATGATATGACACGACAGTGGATCGCGAAGACCGGACCATTCGAGTACGACTATCGTTGGCTCTCATCGTCGGGTACGCCAACAGATATGAAGAATTTTGCTGACTGCCATTTCGAACAGGTCTACGGAGTGCATCCTGATACTTTTGAGATTCTCTGATCGTGCATCCTTATTGACCAAAACTTGCGCGCGTCGGAGACGGTCAGAAAACCTTTTCGGTTAACCATTGTGGCCGAACAGTGCGATGCAGGCCGACACACAATAAAGCCGTGTGCGGCTGATCGCTGGCGTTAAAAGCTTCTGCCTCAGATTAAAAATCTAGCAGCCTTCAATTGACCGCCAATATCCCTTATTGGTGCAATTCAGCTAGCAACTTCACCGCCGCCGTCACTAACATTTCGCCTGAGCCTGCTGCGCAACGGGCGCTAACAACCTCATATTGGCCTTCAGGGTAAGCCGACTTGTTTGGAATATAGCCAATCGAGCCGTTGGCCAGTTCGACGATGATCGTGTGCTTGAATGGCGAGGCTTTCTTGATCGAAAGGCCGAGTTCGACGAAGACTTCGCCGGGCAGCGAGACAAATGCTACGTCGTTACCGAGCGCGATGACTTGAATTTCCACTTCCAGCGGGCGGCCTTTTCGGGCGGCAATGTCTAGAACTTGGAACGCTTTGACCTGTTCGAGAAAGGTCGTTTTCGGATCGGTTAGGCGTGTCAGGACTTCGTTGGCCTTGGCAACATCTTCGTTGCTGATGGGCGCGGTTGGGAGTTTGACGATTTCGCTGCGGATTTGGATTTTGGAGGTATCGAACGGCTGTAACTTTGCCCAGCTTCGGTTGATCGCTCCGGCCAAGCTGGAAGCGATGCGGAAGGATTCGGGAACGCCTTTTTGATTGTCTGCCCAACTGATGTCGCGATGATTGATGTTGCCGCAAGCTCCCAAGGCAAATAGCGTCAGCATCTCCTTGCCTTTGGTTTCCGCCAGCAGCCGCGACAAATGGCCCATGTAATCTGCGGAAAACTTTTGTCCTCCGGTGGTGTCCGAATGCAGCGCAAAGTTGACGACGGAG
>CAYLJQ010001169.1:0-1724 GCA_964383955.1 uncultured Heliomicrobium sp.
CGATCACATACCGAATTCGACCGTGATGATTCGCCGCGAATGCGTAGAGAAAATAGGATTGCTGAACGAACGCCGCGAACTGATTGCCGTCGAAGATTACGAATACTGGTTGCGTCTGGTGCGCGCTTTCCCGATCAAAGGCATCGCCAAGACAATGTCGTATTATCGAGTTCACGCAAACAACTTGATGGGAGAAGGCGAAGACATAGAACGCGGTTTGCGCTTGCCACTGCTGGCGCTGAAGGAAACTGAGCGGCTTTTCCCCGACTGCTGGCAACAATGCGGCGTAGATAGGGAAGTGCTGCTTGCCCGGTTGCACATTCGCGCGGGCTTTGCGTGGAAGCAGAAAGGCGAATGGAGGAAATGCTTGGAAAAGTTCCGTCAGGCATTAAAGCTTCGTTGTAACTTCAGAGTCATTCGCTGGATCGTCGCGGCGACTTTGCTCAAGCGTTGGTCGTAATTATTACGGTACCGCGCGCGTGAGCAAGCGGTTATCACGGAATTAGCCGCTTGCTCACGCGCGCGGTACTCGCCGGTATTACATGAAACAGCCATTGGTTTACGTCATCATTTTGAACTTCAACGGCAGCCGCTGGTTGCAGCCTTGTCTGCAATCGCTGCGCGCGACGGAATACGCGAACTTCAAAACCGTGCTGGTGGATAACGCTTCCAGCGACGACAGCGTCGAACTGGTTCGCGGCCAATTTCCTGAAGTCGAAATCATTGTCAATTCGGAAAACATGGGGTTTTCCGAGGGCAACAACGTCGCGATCCAAAAGGCTCTGGCTGAAGACGCTGATTACGTTGTTTTGCTAAACCCGGACACGAAAGTCACGCCACGATGGCTTAGTGAATTGATTGCGATTGGCGAGCAGGAAAAGGACGTCGGCATCCTCGGTGCAGTGCAACTGACTTATGACAGCGAAGAGTTCAACACTTGGACGAAGACTGCTTTAAGCCATCATCTCGATGAGCTTTCTTTATCTTCCACGAAGTCACACGAAGAAAACACGAAGGCTGAAACCGGCGATTCGTCTTTGCTTCGTGATGCTTCGTGTGACTTCGTGGGAAACAGAAATTGGGTTCCAGTCGAATGGGTCGAAGGCGCTTGTTTTGCCATCAAGCGCAAAGTCATAGAACAAGTTGGATTGCTTGATCCGATCTACTTCGCGTTTTACGAAGAAATTGATTTCTGCCGCCGAGCCGCTTTCCGTGGCTACAAAACCGCGATTGTTCCGCGCAGCCGCATCCACCATTTTCGCGGCGGCAGTTGGGAAGCCAACGCTGCCATCAAACGCAACCGCGATTACCGCTGCGATCGCAGCCAATTCATTTACAACCTGACTGACCCACGCCGCTCGCTGATGGCAAACTTCGGCTGGTATCTAAGGACGTTTGCGACCAAAGCAAAAGAAGCGGCTCTCGCTTTCAGCCTCTTGAAAGTTTGGAATTTGGCACGAATTCAGCTTGAACTGCTTGGCAATTGGAGAAGGATTTTGAGCAAATGGCGCTGGGAGAAGACAAATTCTGGCCGCCAAACCGGCTCTAAAATTTGATTGACCGATCGCAGCTTCGGCCAATATAGTCCGTCTGCCACCCCAGCTTTTGTGCAGGAAACCTCAAAAAGCCTGCACCACCTTTTTATCGTTACCAGAGGTTTTCCCTATGAAATCGTTCGCCCGCTCGATCGCCACTCTTTTCTTCATTGCTTTTGCTCTTTTGCT
>CAYLJQ010001170.1:0-1722 GCA_964383955.1 uncultured Heliomicrobium sp.
GTGCGTGAATTGAAGCAATTGATTTTGAAAGATGAACGGCAAATTGCGCGCAATCTGACGAACCAATTCATCATCTTTGCGACCGGCGCACCTGTACAGTTCAGTGACCGCCCGAAAGTTGAAGCGCTTCTTGATCGCGCTGCGACCAAAAACTACGGCGTTAAGTCGCTAATTCAACTGATTATTGAGAGCGATCTGTTTCGGAATAAATAGCTGTGAAGGTTTCCAATCCAGAGAAAGCCATTGTTGATATTCGGAAGTTGCGCGATTACTGTTTGAATACGGAGCATCGAATTGGCAAACACAAAGCGCGACTTTTCATGGCAGCGCTAGGCTTGACGGTCGAAGATGCGGAAGCATTGCGAGCTGTTTTACTTGAGATTGTGAAAACGCATGAGGCTGAACTGGGCGATAAAGATGAGCACGGGCAACGGTACCAGATTGAATTCGAAATGACTTGGCAAGGTAAGCAGGCCAAACTTTTGAGTGCCTGGAACGTGCGGCCAAACGAGGATTTCGCCCGTTTGGTTACATGTTATCCAATCTAATTGGGTTGAGGTAAATATGGATACAATCAAATTATTTGATGTCGTCGCTTTGACGGAAGATCTGCCAACATACAAATTGCAGCGTGGCGAAATTGGCGCTGTTGTCGAAGTCCATCCAACTGGCGGTTATGAAGTGGAGTTTGTTTCGCAAGACGGCTACACATACGCATTGATAACGGCCAAGAAAGAGCAACTTATCGTGTTAAGACAGAAGCCACTGCATACGTCTCGAAAATTAGTTCCAGCGACTTTGTAACAGACCGGCATTCTAATCGGTAGATAGGACAAAGACCGCGCCGATGCCGAAGGAAAAATTGAAGCGCTTGCTGTTCAACGCGAGTTTAACTGATTATCGAGAGCGAGTTGTTTCGGGATAAGTAACCCGGATCGGTCAGGGTAATTTGCCTCATCAGTCCATTAGACATACCGGAGGGAAAAGTTCAGTGAAAAACAAATTTTCTCATACGCATTCAAGACGCTTGTTTCTGAAACGGGCTGGTTTATTTTCGGCAGCAGCGATGCTGTTGCCCTCAACATTGACGGCCAGTACCAAGAATAAGTTCAAGTTAGGGCTTCAGCTTTACACGATCAGGGAGGCGATGGCGAAAGACCTTCGCGGCACCTTCAAACAGATCGCGGCGATGGGCTATCAGGAAGTGGAGATTTACGGGTTCAACTATGGCAATAACAAGTATTACTGGGGCCTGGAACCGAAAGACGCCAGCCAGTTGCTCAGCGATTGCGGTCTGACAACACCGTCCGGGCATTACGATCTGGATAAGTTTTTCGGCAAACATCAGCAGGATGATCTGAAGCGTTATGTTGATCAGTGCATCGCGGGAGCGACGACGCTCAAACAAAGTTACATCACCTGGCCGACGTTAGCGCCGCAATATCACACGCTGGATGAGATAAAACGACTTGCGGCTACGCTCAATATCATCGGCGAACAAATCAAGCGGGGCGGTTTGCAGCTTGCCTACCATAATTTTGGTTGGGATTTTACGGAGCAAAACGGCGTGATCCCCTACGACATCATTTTGAAAGAAACTGACCCCGCACTGGTGAAAATGCAGTTGGATTTGTATTGGTTTAGCTTCGGCACAAGCACAAAACCGCTGGACTGGTTCAAAAAACAACCTGGGCGGTTTGTCATGTGGCATGTCAAGGATAT
>CAYLJQ010001171.1:0-1718 GCA_964383955.1 uncultured Heliomicrobium sp.
GCGCAAAGGCGCGGGCGGTGTCGCGGTACACATTGCGCGAGAACTGGTCCAGCACAATGATCTCCGCCAGCCGCCCCCAGCCGTCTCGCGCCACGCAAACAACTCGCATCGCGCAGCAGCTTCCAGCGTGTCGCCAAACCGCGCGCGGATGGTTTCCGCCAGCGCGGCGTCTTTGACGAAGTGCTACTTGGGGGTTAGCTCATTGAACCAGAAGCGGAGGATACTTTTGTGTTGCATGGGCGCAAGGATAGCGCGCCAAGTCTGTTGCAGGATGTACGATGGCGAAAAATGCAAGGGAGTTTGCAATGACCCAGAACAGCAATCTGAAGCTCGCAGTCTTGATTGAGGCTGACAATGCGCCGACATCGGCTATCCAGGAATTACTATCTGAAGTGCCGCTCGATAGTACGGCTATTTTCGTTCTGACTTCTAGCGACTTGGTTGCGACCGTCCACAAATGTTGGTGAGGGGTTCTTGGCGCAAGTTGGAATAATGGTTTTTAACGAACCGTGTTATGTGCATTCCTTCTTCATCGCCGCCTAGTCCTCGTGGTTTGGGCATAGAAAATTGCCGTTTCGGGTAGACCGAGCGAATCGGCCAGATTTGAAGTGAAACAAAACAGTAGCTGGAGTTAACCTGGATGAGCGTGACGAAAAATATTCCTTCTAGTCTGCACTTTGACGTGAGCAGCGGCCTAAAAAGTGTTTTGGGCAGTGAATTGATCACGGATGACGATGTCGCAATATTTGAGCTCGTCAAAAATTCGTTTGATGCAGATGCAACACAAGTTGATTTGTTTTTTGGTGACGATCAAATCATCGTTGCGGACAACGGCGTAGGGATGTCGTATGACGACATTCAAAAGAAGTGGCTTTTTGTAGCGTACTCATCTAAGCGGTCGAATTCCAAAATAAGTGATTTCCGAAATGAAATTTCTGAACGGCGTCATTTCGCTGGAAGCAAAGGTATTGGTCGCTTTTCCTCTGATCGGCTTGGAGAGGTAGTCTCGCTCCAAACGCGCCCAGTACAAGAACCCGAAGGCCATGTGCATTCAATAGTTGTGGATTGGACACTCTTCGATGCGGATCATCAGGCGCGATTTGAAGATATTGGTATCAAATACAAACTGCAACTGAATGGGTTCGTTGTGCCGCCAGAGGTGCCTAAGCGTGCCACCGGAACAGTGATTACTATAAGCAAGACAAAGGGACAATGGGAGCGAAACGCAATACTCAGAATCAAGTCTGGTCTTGCGAAGCTCATAAATCCTTTTGGCGCTCAGTCTGACGGATTTCGAATTGTTATCCATGCGCCTGAGCAATCACAGGCTGATCATTTGGAACAACTTCAAGCGGAAAGGCGCGGAGAAGAGTTGTCACAAAATGCACTTGTGAACGGTGAAGTTGGCAATTTCATTTTTTCGACACTCCAAGAGAAAACAACTTTCATTGAGGTTCACATAGATCCAGAGAGTGACTGTATTGAGAGCTCGCTGACTGATCGTGGGGAGGTGATTTATCGCATCCGAGAACCAAACATTTATCCGCTCTTGAAACGGTCGGGCTACCGTTGCCAGCTATTCTTTCTCAATCAGTCTGCAAAATTGACTTTTGCCCGAAGAATGGGGGTTCCCTCCGTGCAGTTCGGCTCAGTCTTTTTATTCCGAAATGGGTTTAGGGTCTTTCCAATTGGCGAGGATGGGGATGATTGGTACGGGA
>CAYLJQ010001172.1:0-1716 GCA_964383955.1 uncultured Heliomicrobium sp.
TCCGCCGCCGGGAGCTTGAAAGAAAAGCTTTCCGCCTTCGGTCGAAATAACAACTTTGCCGTTCACATCGTATTCCCCGGAATAGGCTTTGAAGAGTTCTGGGTTGACTTTCGCCACAGTGCGTTCTGTTGGCTTGAAATCCGGCCAGCCATATTCACGAGCGATGCTGCGGAAAATTTCAGAAGCCAACTGCCCGCCCAAATCGCCGTTGGTCATCACCACAGCGCCTTGACCGGTTTCGCCGTAAGCGAACAGATTGCATTTGAATCCTTCGTTCGATCCACCGTGAGCGAAGCTTGCTTTGGCGCCTTCGCCGCCAAGACCAATGCCCAAACCGTAATCACCAGATTGCTTCGTCAGCATTTGATCGGTCATTGCCTGGGATAAAACTTTGTTGGATTTTCCGGCTTTCGACTGTTGAATTTCGATTGCGAACTTCGCCAAGTCGCTTGGCGTCGTCCACAACCCAGCGGCGGCCATTTCCGGGTACGTGTGCCGTTTTCCTTTCAGGATTTCTCCTGAGCTTCTGTGACCAACCGCAGCGTTCGCAATTTTGCCCGCAGGCAGAGGTTGTTCGTACGTGCTGTTTTTCATGCCGATTTTGCCCAGCACCAACTCCTGCATCAACACAGGGAAAGATTTTCCAGTGACGTCGGTCATCAGCAGTTGCATTACCGTGATGCCGCCGCCGGAATAGCGCCAACGACTGCCTGGCAAAATATCCACGCGAACTGCTGCGGAGTTCGCGGGCTTTTGACCGTCCAAAATCTGAACTGTCGTCGGAACATCTTCGCCTTCCGCATAACCACGGAAGCCATGAACCGTTAGCCCGGCGCTGTGGCTGGCCAACCGGCGCAACGTGACTTTCTGCTCTTTGGTCAAATCGCTTTCCGGCACTTTCCACGACTTCAGTTTAACGTTCACGTCTTCGTCCAGGCTGAGCAAGCCTTTTTCAACCAGTGCCAGCATGCCCATTGCGGCAACCGGCTTGCTGATCGAAGCGGCCTGAAACATTGTTTCCACCGTCACGGGCGACGAACCGCCCGCTTCCGTCACGCCGTACCCTTTTGCCCATTCGATCTTCCCGTCATTGATGACAGCGATGCTGACGCCGGGAACTTTGTAATGCTTCATCCGTTCAACCAGCGTCATTGCCGAAGCCTGATCTTTGATGGTGATTGCCGGCAGCAAGCCGCCTTCAACGCGAGCAATGCGTTCGGCCAGCAAAGGCTTGTTTTGACTTGCAGCAAACGATTGCGATTTTTGCGGCGTTTGCACAGCCAAAGCGCCAACCAACAACACCAATAAGATGACCAACCGAGAATTCAACTTTTTCATCTTGAGCTTCCTTTCTTTGCCGGTTCAGGCTTTTGCGCCAACAGCTTTACGTAGAATCATTTTCCGGAAGAACCACTCCATCGCCACAAATAGAATGATGATTCCCTGCAGTACTTGAACCAGGTCTTTTGAGACTTTGTCCGTAAAAATATCTACGAACAATCCGCCGCGATTCAGTGCGCCAAATAAAATGGCCGCCAGCACGACACCGACGGGATGGTTGCGTCCAAGCAGCGCGACGGCAATCCCTGCAAATCCATACCCAGGAGAAAAATCGTGATAATACCGATAGCGATAACCAAGCACTTCCCCGATCCCAACCATTCCCGCCAACGCCCCGGACAAAGCCATCGCCAGAATAATCTGCCGCTGAACGCT
>CAYLJQ010001173.1:0-1715 GCA_964383955.1 uncultured Heliomicrobium sp.
TTTCTGCTTGGGCGATGACTGCGGCCTGGGTGGACGCAGACCACGACGGCGACCTGGATTTGTTCGTCGGCAATTTCGCCGACTTGTCTCAGTTTCCCGCAAAAGAATCAGCCGTTTTTCCAGATGATTTTGCCGGAGAAGAAAACCGTCTTTTTCAAAATAACGGTATTAGTGCCGGAGGGGTCGCATTCACAGACATCACAGCCAAAACCAATTTGGGTGGTGGCAAAGCCAAAACCACAGCCATTGTCGCCACCGATTACAACAACCAACGAGACATTGATTTTTTTGTCGTGAATTACGGCGCTCCGGCGCAACTGTTCAGCAATCAACGCGACGGTTCGTTCAAGGAAATTGCCGCTTCAACCGGGATCAATTTCAGCGGCAAAGCTCTCAGCGTTGGCGCTGGCGATTTGAATAAAGACAACTTCGTTGACTTTTATTTGCCGGACGCTGAGGGGAACGGCGCGCTGTTTTTGAGCGACGGTAAAGGCGGCTTTGCCCGACGGAGTGACGGGGCGACAGGGCGACGGGCTGAATTTGCTGCTCAGATTGCCGATTACGATAACGACGGTTTGCTGGATGTTGTGACGCAAACGGCTGGCGGCATGAGCTTGCAACGCGGATTAGGCGACAAGCTTGCGGAAGCCGCCAACTCCCAACTGCCAACTCCCAACTCCCGATCAGTTGCGCTCGGAGATTTCACTGGCGACGGCGGAGTTGATCTGATCGGCTTCATCAACGACGGGTCAATTGCTGCGCTGAAATCCGAAGGTTTCGGCAAAAACTTCGCCCGCATTCAACTTGCGGGAAAAACCAGCAACCGCAGCGCGATTGGAACCAAAGCAGAGCTTCGGAGCGGTAGTTTGTCACAGAAACTGGAAGTTTATTCTTCTTCCCCCGCGCCCGCTTCCGCTTCGCTAAATTTCGGGCTTGGCTATCGAACATCCGTGGATGCGCTGACGCTATTTTGGCCAGCCGGAATTATGCAATCCGAAGTCGGCATCAAACCCGGAGAAAATCAGGTTGATGAGCTTGACCGCAAAGGTACGTCCTGCCCGTTGCTGTACACCTGGAATGGCAGCGAATACAGCTTTGTCACGGATTTTCTGGGCGGCTGCGCCATCGGCGCGCGCGAACCCGGCAACACCTGGAGCCAGCCGGACACCAACGAATACATTCGCGTCACGGGCGACCAACTGAAACCGAAAGACGGCATGCTTTCCATGCGCATGAACAATCAGTTGGAAGAGGTGATCTTTTTTGACGAAACTAAACTGCTGGCGGTGGATCATCCGGCGGGCGTGGAAATTTACCCCAACGAACGCCTGATGCCCGGCCCGCCGTATCCGGAATTCAAACTCTATTCGGTGAAAGCGCCGCGTCCGGCGGTCCGCGCAGTTGACGACAAAGGCAAAGACATCTTGCCGCTGATCAAAGACATTGATCGCCGTTACCCCGATGATTTCGAAAAGCTGCGGTTCAAAGGCTACGCGCGCGAACACGCGCTGGAACTGGACTTGGGCGACATCAGCAAAGCCAAGCAGGTTTTATTGTTGCTAACCGCATGGATTGATTACGCAGATTCAACGGCGAATCTGGCGGCTTCGCAAGCAGGCGTTGAAATCGTTCCGCCGTACGTGCAGGTCAAAAATGATCGCGGCCAATGGCAAACCGTCATCCCGCAAATGGGCTTTCCCGCCGGATTGCCGAAA
>CAYLJQ010001174.1:0-1710 GCA_964383955.1 uncultured Heliomicrobium sp.
AGCTTCAACCCCTTTAAGACTTGTTCGCCCGATAGAGTTTTTGGCTTGTCCAGAATTTCAACATCGGCATTCGGACGATAGATGTAAACCTTCTTTTTCAGTGGATCAATCACCCAGCCCAGCCGCGCGCCGTTTTCCAGGTACTCTTCCATCTTCTTTTTCTTTTTCAGGCTATTCAGCCTGTCTGTTCTGGAGCGCAGTTCCACGACAAAATCAGGGCAGATTGGCGGAAATTGTTCGCGCTGTTTATTGGTCAATTTTTCCCATCGCTCACGACGAACCCAGGAAAAATCCGGCATGCGCTTTGCGCCATTGGGCAAGATAAATTCGGTTGAGGAATCAAAACCTTCGCCGGTTCCATCAGCTTCTACCCAAACACCCAACCTTGCTGTGAGCTTAAAGCTTCTGTTTCCGCCTTCGCCACCGGTTGGCATTATGATCATGACCACACCCTCCTTGCTCATCTCAAACCGAAAATTTTTGTTTTGCGCACAAAACTTGAAGTACTCCTCATCCGTGACCTTGTGTTTCAAAGGTCCAAAATGAATGACGACGTTCTGCCAGTCGAAAGTTGACACAGTTTTTCGGCGGCGAGTCAGTTTTGGTTTCGCATCGAACTTAGCTTTCGGATTTCTTTTCGGTGCAACAGCAGGTTTGGATCGTAGCGCGATGCTCATAGCTTCTTCCCCATTTGAACTGCGAAGGTTAAATTGGTTGGCAACAACCGTAAACTAACACAGCTTTAAGACTGCTCATAGCGAGGTGTTCAAGAATGCGAATCATCAATTTGTCGCCTGACGATCAACAGTTGATCCAACAAGCAGCTGAAATTTTGGTCGAGGCTTTCCAAGAATATTGGCCGGATGCCTGGCCGACAGTTGAAGATGCGAGAGAGGAAGTAGAAGCATTTTTCGTCAAAGATCGAATCAGCCGATTCGCAGTGGATGATGACGGGACACTGCTGGGATGGATTGGCGGTATTGAAATGTACGACGGCAAAGTCTGGGAGTTGCACCCGCTGGCGATCCCCCCTTCTGCGCAAGGGCGAGGCATAGGCCGCGCGCTGGTAGAAGACCTGGAAATCCAGGTTGCGGCTTGTGGCGGGCTAACGCTTTGGCTTGGCAGCGACGACGAAGATGCCATGACTTCCCTTGGCGGAGTTGATCTTTATCCGAACCCGCTGGAACATCTGGCCAGAATCAAGAATCTGCGCGGTCATCCGTACGAGTTTTACCAGAAGCTGGGCTTTGTCATTGCGGGAGTCGTGCCCGACGCCAACGGTTTTGGCAAGCCGGATATTTATATGGCCAAACGAGTGTCCCCAGGCAAGGAGCAAGCCGTGTTCAAATTAAAAGTAGACGACGAAATCGAAATCCGAATGCTGGAGGAAGCCGATACCGAAATGATCTTTGCCTTGGTGGATCGCAACCGGGAGCATTTGCGCCAATGGCTGATCTGGGTGGATCGTTCAGATTCGCCTGAAGTCACTCGGCAATTTATCAAAGAGTCCAAACGACAATATGAAAACAAAGAGGCTCTGTCGGCGGGCATTTGGTTCAATAAAGAATTGGCCGGCGCAATTGGCGTTGTCCGTTACGATTGGTACAACCGAAAACTGGAGATCGGTTATTGGATTTCAAACGACCAGCAAGGCAAAGGCATCATCACGCGAGCGGTTTCGGCAATGGTTGACCATGCGTTCGATAATCT
>CAYLJQ010001175.1:0-1708 GCA_964383955.1 uncultured Heliomicrobium sp.
CTTTACAAAGTTTCAGCCAAACATGAAGGTCCGATTGGACGCGCTCAGCATGGGTTTCCAACTCCCGAAGCCATGAAAGATTGAGCTGTGAAATGTTTTTTGATGGACTGCCTTGACCCGGCGTGGAAAGCAAAAAACACCAACAATTTGATCAAACTCAGTCGCAGTTCTCGGCATCAGAGCCGCCTGTTTCACGAAAAAGCGTTTCTCTGAGACTGAGACAAGAAACAATGTTTGCCGAAAAAAGTTATTCAAGCGTCCTCAGCCATTAACGCTCAGTCACGATTCAATATGCCCATTGAACCTCGCGCGTAAAATTTGCGCTAACAGGAGCCAATCAAAAATGTCCAAGTTCAAATCTATCGTCTCTTCATTTGCGATGTTATTGGTGATGGCAGTTGGTGCCGTCGCACAAGCTCAAAATACAGCGTCCCAGCCACAACCCGATGCCAAAGAGTTGCTGAAAAAGGTCAACGAAGCCCATAAAAATCTGAAGACCTTTCAGCTGGAAGGCCAGACTGTTCTGGAAATGAAAGGGGATGGGGTTTTCATGCGCTTTGAACTGCCGTTTGTGATCGCATATGGCGCGGCAGGCCAGAAACGCCTTCAGGTAAAAAATCCGTTTGACGGCAACAAGACCATCGTTTCGGACGGCAAAACAGAATGGGTTTATCTGCCTACGGAAAAACAATTTACCAAAAAGCCTTTCGACAAAGCTTCGCTGCCCGAAGCGGGAACGTCACTGCTCCACCAATTCAAAGACGATTCAATGTTTGCCGACATGATCTCTGATGATTTAACGGATGGGATGGTGAGCGCCAAAATCGTCCGCGAAGAAGTTGTTGAGCTCGGTGGCCAGCGCTTCAATTGTTATGTCATCGAAGCCATCTATTCCGATAAAAGCGAAGCCCCAGCAAAATCGAAAGATGGCAATGCCGCAGAAGCGGACAAGCAAGAAAAAGGCCTGGTTTTGCCGATGACGTTCTGGGTGGATAAAGACCGCCAAGTTGTTTTGCAGCATAAATTTGACGGTGGCGGCATTTTCGCCCAGATGTTCAGGGCCTTCGCCGACAACGCCAACTTCACAATGAGCACGACCTTGAGCGTGGCTAAATTCAACGAAACTTTGCCGGATTCGCTTTTTGCGTTCACGCCGCCAGCCGACGCGACGGAAGTTGAAAAGTTCGATTCCAAACAAGCTGAGGCAGAGGAAGAAGCGGAAGTTGAAAGCTTGGTTGGCAGTGATGCCGTCAGCTTTTTGCTGGCTGATCTGAACGGCAAACAATTCAACATGGATAAACTGCGCGGCAAAATTGTCGTGATTGAGTTTTGGGCTTCATGGTGCGGACCGTGTCGCGAAACGATGCCGCACGTTGAAAAGCTGCACAAGGAGTTCAAAGACCGTGGCTTGGTTGTCCTGGGCATGAATGACGAAGAAGTCGCGGACGCCAAGCGGTTTGTTCAAAAACATGGCTACACGTTCCCCACGCTGGTTGATGCGGAAAGCGCGGTTTCCAAGCAATACGGAATTCAGGCCATTCCCCAGACCGTGGTGATAGATCGTGACGGCAAAATTGCGGCTCACTTTATGGGAACCGGTCAGGAAGCCAACTTGCGCGAAGCTGTAAAGGTGTTGTTGGCGGTGAAAGCCAACAATAATCCCAAACCCGTGAAACGACAGATTGCAAAGCGGTAAGCAAGTTCAACC
>CAYLJQ010001176.1:0-1705 GCA_964383955.1 uncultured Heliomicrobium sp.
AATTCCTTTATGAATAAAATATTTCGCCGTTGCTTGATCGCGCTGCTGGTGGCAGGCGCGCTGAATTGCTTTGCCGTCATTGCTCAAAAGCAGGACGTGAAGAAAAAGCCTTCTCAAGCCGAACCACAAGCCACAATCAAAAGTGATACCGACCCGGTGATGGTTCCCATGCTTGTCACTGACCGAACTGACTCGTACGTGTCCGGCCTTCGCATAGAAGAATTTTCCGTCTACGAAGACGAGGTGAAACAGCAAACTGCTTTCCTTGCGGGAGCCAAAGAACCCTTTCACATTGCGCTATTGGTGGATACCAGTTTAAGCATCAATCCCGAAGACCTGAGACGGGTCAAAATGGCGGCTCGTGAATTTCTTGAACAGCTTCGAGGCAGCGATCAGGTAAGCGTGATTTCCTTCAATGATTCTGTGAAAGAAGGATGCCCCTTCACCGGCGACCACGGAGCTTTGCGCAATGCGATCAATGCCATTCCAGCAGGCGGCGGAACCAAGCTGTACGACGCCATGGCTTTTGCCCTGGACAGCTTGAAACGCGCAAAAGCCCGCCGCAGCGCCATTGTCATTCTGACGGACGGTGTTGACTGGCACAGCGATTCAGCCACCTTCGAAAGCAACATTCTGGGCCTGGAAGAATCGGGCGTGATTGTTTATCCGATTCTGTACAACAATCGCCCCCAGGTCGAAGCGCTGCTGCGAAAACAAAAAACGCCTGACTTGAATAGCGTTTTGGGAGCTGGCGGAATCGGCAGCGTGACGGCGACAACAGCGCCAGGGGAAAAGCCTGCACCGGGTCAACAGTCCGGCCAGGCAAATCAGGATGTTCCGTACAAGCTGCCCGTTCCAAAGGTTCAGCTTCCGCCGCCGGGACGAGATCGAGATCGAGATCGTTATCCTGATGGCAGAGGCGGCGGCATTCCAGGACCCGATAATCGTGGCGGACAACCGGATACCAGACGGCCACCCGACCCGCGCGATTACCCTGACAAAACGCCTCCTGTTCCGAACGATCCGAAAGCTCCGAATGCCCCGAATGCCCCGAATGCTGCCGGGCGTTTACCTGCCAACGTCAAAAGCCCAACATTGGACAACGTCTACAACACTGCGGATCAATACTTGACGGCATTGGCTGAAACCACCGGCGGAGAGTTGAACCGAACCGATAGAGTGCCTGACCTGCCGGATATCTATCAGAGAATCGTTGCTGATTTGCGTAACCAATACCTGCTCGGGTATTACCCTGCCAATGCCGCGCGCGACGGCAAATATCGCAAGATAAAAGTTCAAACCACGCGCAAAGATCTTGTCATCCGAACGCGGCCCGGTTATCGCGCCAGTTTCGCAAAACCATAGAAGTGTTAATTTTCAGGAGATCAATTCAATGAACAAGCTTTTTGGCTTTTTACTTTGTTGTGTGATTTTGGCTGGATGTTCGACAGAAAGCCCCAAGCCTGCCGCCACCGAAGCGGTAAAAAATCCAACTGCCGCCACTTCCGGGACAGTGCCTGCGTGGAAATCCGGCTACCGTGTTTTTGTCACAAACGAAACTTCCGGCGATCTAAGCATCATTGATGGCGCGACGCTGGAAGTCATCGGGACGGTTCCGCTTGGCAAACGCCCGCGCGGCATTCACGCCAGCCCGGACGGCAAAACAATTTATGTTGCGCTGAGTGGTTCGCCGATGGCGCCTCCG
>CAYLJQ010001177.1:0-1700 GCA_964383955.1 uncultured Heliomicrobium sp.
CGTGTTCATGGTGTGCGTAATGCAGCCCAGCGGTTCGGTCAACGCAGCTTGCTCCATCGCCAGCGCGGTTTCAATTTTGACGGTATTGATTGCCGGCACCGAGACAAAATCGGCCAGCGCGCCTTGCAAACCCGTGATGCCGTGTTCGGCATAATTCGCGCATTGATGCGAATCGCCCGTTGCGCAGTATTCGCAAAGCTCCGTTTGGTGATAGCTCAAACAGTTCCAACCCTGATCCACAACCACCCAGTCACCGGCTCTTACATCTTTTACGGCGCTGCCGATTTCTTCGACGATGCCGCAAAACTCGTGGCCTAAAATCAGCGGTTCTTCTTCCAACGGAACCAGCCGGCCCGTCGCGTCACTGCGATAGTTGGCGTGGCCTTCAAAGATGTGAAAATCGGTGCCGCATAAACCAACCGCGCCGACGCGAACCAGAACTTCGTTTGGTTGTGGAACGGGCGTGGCGATTTCGCGAACTTCCATTTTGTGCGGCGCGCACAGAGCTAAAGCTTTCATCGTCGTATTGCTCATGGAGTTATTGATCCAGGTCAGCCGTATCCAGCCGGTTTTCGCTTTGCAGAAGCTGAAAGCGATCAATGGTTTCCTGAATGCCTTGGGCCAGCGGAGTATGCGGCACGCCGCCCAGTGCAGCGACGATTGCCGAATCGTCCAGCGCCGAAGGCATCTTGATTCCGTCTGCGGCAACGGTGATTAAGCCTTTGGCCGAAGGAATCAGCTTTTCGATCTCTTCGACGACCGCTGCTACGCGAACGGTTTCGCCGTGCAGGTTGAAAACATGCGCGCCAGTCAGTTCTGTTGTCGCCGAGCGAATAAACGCATCTGCGCAATCGGCGCTGAAGAGAAAATCTGTTTCGCCACCAAATCGAATATGGAATGGACGACCCACGACGGCGGCTTTCATGGCTTTGGTCGGGTCAGAAGTCATTCCGAAATCCCGCCCCGGTCCGTAAACCGTCAGCGGGCGCAGGCCGACGCTGCTGATGCCGTTATCCAGAAAGTACACACGGGCATTGTCTTCGTTGCATTGTTTGAACGCGCCGTAATGCGTGGTCATTCTGCCAGCCTGATTTTCGCTGACCGGGTTGCCGTCTTCCGGTTCACCAAAAACGGCTGCGGAACTGGCATACACGACTTTTTTGATTCGCCCGCCGGAATTCCTGGCGGCTTCAAACACGTTGACCGTGCCGACGACGTTAATCATTGCGCCCAATCTGGGATTGGCTCGGCAAATCGGAACCTGAACTCCCGCCAGATG
Source organism: uncultured Heliomicrobium sp. (assembly GCA_964383955.1). Lineage (GTDB taxonomy): Bacteria > Acidobacteriota > Blastocatellia > RBC074 > RBC074 > RBC074. The sequence goes on from CAYLJQ010001177.1 coordinate 1,280, forward strand.
GATGATGTTGTTGATGTCGTTTTGTTCGACGGCCTTGATCACGGCATCGCCGTCTGTAATGTCGGCTTCGATGACTTTTGCCTGCGCAATTTCGTCATCGTTCATAATCTGCCGCAGCCGGTGCGGGCTGGAGTTCAAATCAAAAATAGTTACGTTATGACCTTCGGCCAGAAGTCGTTTGACCACCCAGGCGCCGATAAAACCATGCGCTCCCGTGACCAAAAAATTCGCCGGGAAATTTGATTTCAACATTCGTGCTTTGCCTTTTTAGAAAAAAATTGCGGTTGGGAAGGCGGGCATCATAGCAATGATGCTGGGAATTGAAAACAAAACGCGAGACGACAATGTCCGGGATTATATGAAGCTTTCGCCAATCAGTTTGGGCTTCAAATCTTCGTAAAGCTTGATGCTTCGTTCGATG
>CAYLJQ010001178.1:0-1699 GCA_964383955.1 uncultured Heliomicrobium sp.
AAGCATCGCTCTAAAAACTGAGGGAGTACGAAATGAATTCCGGAAAAATGAAAACACTGTTTATCGCTGGCGCAATCGCGCTGGCTGTAGTTGCTGCCTTTGGCTGGCAGATGCGCTCGGTTTCGGCGTCTGATCCTGGCAATGGCGATTGGCCGATGTGGGGCGGAACGGCTGACCGCAACATGGTCTCGAATATGAAGGGGCTGCCGACCAGCTGGGACGTGGCCAAAAAGACCAACGTCAAATGGGTGGCTTCCATCGGTTCGCAAAGCTACGGCAACCCGACCGTGTCGGGCGGATTGGTTTTTGTCGGCACCAACAACGAAGCCTTGCGCGATCCGAAACAACCGAATGATCGCGGCGTGGTGATGGCGTTTGATGAAAAGACCGGCGAGTTCGTCTGGCAGATTACGCACGAAAAACTTTCCGCCGGGCGCGTCAACGACTGGCCATTCCAGGGTGTGGCGTCTTCGCCAGCGGTTGAAGGCGACAGGCTTTATTACGTGTCGAACCGCGCCGAATTGATTTGCGCCGACACCAAAGGCTTCACCGATGATGAAAACGACGGCCCAATCAAAGACGAAAAGTTCACCGGCAAAAAAGACGGCGACATTGTCTGGAAGTTCGACATGATCGAAGAAGTCGGCGCGCATCCGCACAATCTGGCCAATTCTTCTCCGGTCATTTACGGCGACCTGATTTTCGTCAGCACTTCGAACGGGCAGGATGAAAGCCACGTCAATATTCCTTCGCCGAAAGCGCCTTCGATGATTGCCATCAATAAAAAAGACGGCAAGCTGGTTTGGGAAGTCAACAACGTCAACGACAAGATTCTGCACGGCCAATGGTCTTCGCCAGCAGTCGGCAAAATCGGTGATGTGCTGCAAGTCGTCGTTGGTGAAGGCGACGGTTGGGTGCGTGGTTATGAAGCTCTGACCGGCAAATTGCTCTGGTCGTTCGACACCAATCCGAAAGAAAGCGTCTGGCCGAAAACCCGGAACGAAATCATCGCCACGGCGATCATTTATGACAACAAGGTCTACATTGCCAACGGGCAGGACCCGGAACACGGCGAAGGCGTAGGCCACGCGTATTGCATTGATGCCACCAAACGCGGCGACATCACCAAGACCGGCGCGGTATGGCATTTCGACAAGATTCGCCGCTCGATTTCAACGCCGGCTTTGGCTGACGGACTGTTGTATTACCCGGACTTCAGCGGTTTCCTGCACGTCATTGACGCCAAAACCGGTCAGGAGCTTTGGCAGCACGATATGTTTGCCGCCATCTGGGGATCGCCCCTGGTCGTGGACGGCAAAGTTTACCTGGGCGACGAAGATGGCGACATAGCCATTTTGGCCGCTGGCAAAGAGAAAAAACTGATTGCCGAAATGAACATGGGCAGTTCGGTTTATTCCAGCCCGGTTCCGGCCAACGGAGCGCTGATCATCATGAACCGCAACCAGCTTTTTTCGCTGGCAGTCGGCAGCGGCACGCCCGCTACGGCAAAGGCTTCCGAAAAGGCTGGCAACTAAACGTAATCGCCAACCAAACCTGAATTTCCGGCCAATTCGAACGCGGACGAAATCAATCAGATTTCGTCCGCGTTCTTTCCATCAACAAGCGTTACTCGGTACAAACAGTCCTAGTAGATCGCCACTATGAAGTTGACGGGTAAAGTCGTTTCAGTTTGGTTCTG
>CAYLJQ010001179.1:0-1698 GCA_964383955.1 uncultured Heliomicrobium sp.
CACTTGGCCGAGCGAGCGAATAACTCACTCGGCCTTTTTTGTTTTCCAGGCCGCTTTTTGCCTCCCGACCTTGCTGCGATTATGATCAAAAAGGCAGGAAACGAGATGTTCAAGAGCCAGTTCTTGCCAAAACAAATTGAATCCAATCAATCGCATTCATGAAAAATATCTCTGTCCGGCTGGTCCTGATCCTTGGCGCGTTGACCGCGTTTGCGTCGCTGTCCATTGATATGTATTTGCCCAGCTTCCCGATGCTGGAAAAAGACCTGCACGCCAGTTCGTCGTCCGTGCAGTTTTCGTTGGCGGCATTCTTTATCGGAATGGCAGTGGGGCAGGCGCTGTATGGACCAATTGCCGACCGCTTTGGGCGAAAACGTCCGCTGTACGCAGGCATTTCGCTGTATGTGCTTGCTTCGCTGGGTTGCGCGTTTGCGCCGAACATTGAAACGTTGATTGCACTGCGCTTCGTGCAGGCGCTGGGCGGATGCGCCGGAATCGTGATTGCGCGCGCGATGGTGCGGGACCTTTTTGACCGTGAGGCTTCGGCAAAAGTCTTTTCGCTGTTGACGCTGGTGCTTGGCGTAGCGCCAATCCTGGCACCGCTGCTTGGCGGATACGTTTTGAAGATTTTCGGCTGGCGCGCGATTTTTGGAATTTTAGTCGTCTTCGGCATTTTGTGTTTGATTGCGGCGATTTTCGGTTTGCGTGAAACCCTGCCGGAATCGGCGCGACGCACTCATGCGTCCCCAATCCTTGGCGCGTTGCATATGTACGGCCAATTGCTGGCTGACCGGCGGTTTAACGGCTATGCCTTCGCGGGCGGCATCGCGCAAGCCGGAATGTTTGCCTACATCTCCGGCTCACCGTTTGTTTTTATCAAACTGTATGGCGTGCCTGAGCAAGCTTACGGCTGGCTTTTCGGCCTCAATGCGTTTGGGTTGATTGCCGCTTCTCAAGTGAATCACAGGCTGTTGGCGCGTTGGAAATCCGACGCAATTCTGTCGCGAATTCTGCTGATCGTTGCCGGATTCGGAATCTGGTTGCTGATCATGGCCTTCACGGGTTGGGGATGTTTGTGGGGATTGTTACTGCCGCTGTTTGGCTTTGTTGCCAGCCTGGGATTTTCCTTTCCGAATGCAATTGCCGGAGCCATGGCGCATCAAGCCCAACGAGCAGGCAGCGCTTCTGCGTTGCTCGGCACCATCCAATTTGGCGCAGCGACGATTGCCGGTTCAATGGTCGGAGCCTTCCACGCGCATTCGGCGGTGCCGATGGCAGCGGTTATGGCAGTTTGCAGTGTGCTTGCGTTAGCGCTTCATCGGCTGATGGTTGCTCCGATGTTGCGCGCTGAAAACCGAGGCGATGGCAGCGAACTGGATATTCAAGTTGTGGAATGAGCGCGTCGCCTCCGAATCGGCCACCGCGCGCGTCAGCAAGCGTTTATACCGCCAAGCTGCCGCTTGCTGACGCGCGCGGTACCGTAACCATCCCAGTTGGTTTCTCTACAGCTTCAGCATAAAAGAGGGCGGCAGCGATTTGACCTGTGGGAGCGCGGATGGCCCATCCGTTGGAAAAGAAGTAGATAGCTTAGGCGGCTCGTTTCTGAGTCGCATCGGTTGGCGGTTCTTCGGCTTCAATACGATGCGGGCTTAATGAAACCAGTGGGCGGTCTTCTTTTTTCTCCTGCGCTTGAATGTC
>CAYLJQ010001180.1:0-1696 GCA_964383955.1 uncultured Heliomicrobium sp.
CCCCTGCGATTCCCTTTTCGTTGCCCACCCAGCGAATGTCCGGTCCGGCATCACTGAACACGACGGCATTCGGCTGAAGTTGGCGAACCAAATTCCAGGTCGCAGGCCAATCGTAATAATTTGTTTTATCAATCTTGCGGCGCTCACGCGCGCCGCCATAAAACCCATCTCCGCCATTTGCGCCGTCGTGCCAAACTTCAAACAGCTCGCCGTAATTGGTCATTAGCTCGCGCAATTGCTGGCGATAAATTTCGACGTATTCCGGCTTGCCATAATGGGCATTGTTGCGATCCCAGGGAGATAGATACACGCCAAATTTCATCCCATGCCGTCGGCAAGCGTCCGCCAATTCTTTAACCACATCACCTTTGCCATTACGCCAAGGACTTCTTGAAATGTTGTGATCTGTGGTTTTGGTTGGCCACAAACAAAATCCATCGTGATGCTTGGCGGTCAAAATCAATCCTTTCAAGCCGCCTGCTTTGAGCGTAGTGACGATTTGATCGGCGCTGAAATCCGTTGGGTTGAAAATCTTCGGATCTTCGTCGCCGTATCCCCATTCTTTGTCAGTAAATGTGTTCGTCGTGAAATGAACAAATCCATACGTTTCCAATTCATGCCAACGAAGCTGGCGTTCCGAAGGAATTGCGCCATAAGGTTTCGGCGGCTTAACGGCGGCAAGCGGCAAAGCAACTCCCAGCACTAAAATTAGCCCCAGAAACAAAAAAACAAGTTTCGATGTCATATCAATCCATTTTTCTGCAGTGTGCGAAGCATCACTTCTTTTGGAACTGCACCTGCGATGCGATCAACTTCGCGCCCATCCTTGAAAACGATCATTGTCGGAATGCTGCGCACGTTGAAGCGTTGGGCCGTCATCGGATTTTCGTCAATGTTCAACTTGGCGACGCGAATGCGGCCAGCCAGATCGTTCGCCAGTTCTTCAACAAACGGCCCAATCATGAGACAAGGCCCGCACCATCCTGCCCAGAAATCCAGAAAGACCGGCAAAGAAGATTGTTCAACATCGCGCGCAAAGCTGGCGTCGGTAATTTTCATTGGAGCCGCGCTGGCGACGAGCGTAGTGTGGCATTTACCGCATACAGGTAATTCGCCGGAAGACAATTTTTCCAGCAACACTCGATTGGATGCGCCGCAGTTTGAGCAGCCAATAATTTGCGAATCAGACATGTTCCTCCTTATTGCTTGGTGATGGCTTCGTCCAAGTTCAGAATCAGGCTGGCCATCGTTGCATAGGCTGCCAATTCCGAAATGTCCAGCTTGGGATGATTGCGGCGTTCACCGACGGACAATAACTGTTTAACCTCTTCCGATTTGGCGCGAAATGATTCCAATTGCGAAGTGAAGCTTTTCAGCAAAAGATTCTGTTCGGTTTCGGAAGGCGTGCGCGCAAGCACCAATCGGAACAGCAGCACCAACCGTTCCCGTGGAGTTGAACTAGACAACATGACGCGTTCGGCCATCATTCGCGCGGCTTCGATATAAGTCACGTCGTTCATCAAATTCAAAGCTTGCAGCGGCGTGTTGGTTCGCTGTTCGCGCACTGCGCAAAGTTCGCGCGCTGAAGCGTCAAACGTCAGCATGGACGGATTTAGAATCGTGCGCTTCCAATGCGAATATAGGCTGCGCCGCCACAGTCCTTCACCTTTTGACTGGTCGTAAAACGTCATGTTTG
>CAYLJQ010001181.1:0-1693 GCA_964383955.1 uncultured Heliomicrobium sp.
TTGGATGCTTCAACGCGCGGACTGGCGTTTGATTTGTCGCTGACGGTTGAACAGGCGCTTGGCGCTGAAAAATGGAGCAAGCTGGACGACAAACAGCGCGCGGCTGTGATCAAAGCTTTTGAAAGAACTGTCGCTGGAATGTGGGAAACCTGGAACGAAGACTTGCCGGAACCCGTTCGCGTGATTCGCAACCAAGCCAAAGCCAATCAAAAGATTTTGACCGTTTTGCGGGGCGAAGGGCTGTTCCGGATTACGCTGACGCCACGCGACGGCGCGTGGTTCATCACTGAACACGAAAGCCTTGACGATGCGCACGCCGATTTTGCCGATGCGCTAACCGGCGCGCTTTCGCCCGAAACCAGGCGAGGCAGGGTTTATGAAGTTTCGCTGGACGGCGCGATGAAACACCTTGATCGAATCATTGCCGCCGAAGGCGAAAAGCCGGAACTGTTGCTGCTGAAATCGCGCATTCTGTTGTCGCAACGGAATGACGCCGTCCTGAATGCTGCGCTGAATCAATCCGAGGAAAAGAAAGAAGAACCAACCGCACAGCCGCTCCAGAACAAATACATTGCCTTGCTGAAACAGATCACTTCGCGCTGGCCCAATTTTGCGCCCGGACAGTTGGCATTGGGACGCGAATTGATTTCCAGCCTGGACGAAGGCGCGCTTTCCAGCCTCAGTCAGGACACGGAATCCGGCATTGCCGCGCTGAAAGCGTATGCCCAACTGGTTCCCGACGATCCGCGTGTCTGGCGAGAACTGGCGCAAGCTTACGAACATTTGGAAAAAACCGCCGAAGCGGAGGCTGCGTACCGCACCGCGATCCGTCACGACGGCAGTTACCTGGAGCATCACTCCGTGCTGGTCAACTTTCTGCTTAACCAGGAAGAGCTTGAAAAAGCCAAAGCCGCGTTTGCCCAAATGCTGAAAGTCGCCACAGACGCTGATGAAGTGTTTGAATACCTGGATGATGAAGAAGGCTTTGATGCCGATTCAGCCAAAATTCGGGAAGAATTGTTGAAAGCCTTCCCCAAAGAAGTCGGCGAAAATCAGGTTGCATTGCGCTTGCTGGCCGATTTGCAGGAAGCCCAAAACAAAACTGCTGAGGCGATCAAATCAACACAACGCGCCATTGCCATCGAAGCGACGACGGATGATTATGAATCGCTGTCGCGCCTTTACCGGCAACAGCGGCGTTTTGCAGAAGCGCTGGCTGCCGCCAACAATGTGCTGAAACTGGACGATTCGGCGACTGAAATTCAATTTGAGCGCGCCTGTTCGCTGGCCCAGCTTGGCCGAAAACGCGAAGCGGTCGCTGCCCTGAAAGAAGCAATGGAATCTGATCTAAGTCCATTTTTCGATCTGGACGAACCGGATTTGAAGCCGCTGGCGGCAATGCCGGAATTCAAAGCAATCAAAGAAAAGCAAAAGGAAGCGTTGAAACCTTCGGAAGAAACTCCCACGGGGCAGGGCAAACCGGCCAAACCCAAAACCGGCAATCCATAAAACTCCGGCTGGTTGCCTGTCGCGCAGAATTTGTTAGCATCTGGCGGCGCAAAACATTGCGGCAACGAATTTAAGATGATTTTTTGAACGATGGCGAATCACGATCCAAAACATGGCACGGATGTTCTGACAGAAAACAAGCAGAAGCTGCAGAAGCCTCCGCTGTATAAAGTTTTGCTGCACA
>CAYLJQ010001182.1:0-1690 GCA_964383955.1 uncultured Heliomicrobium sp.
GTCCCCAAAGCGCACGTAGTCTAAAACAATCTGCGCTAGATTCAAACGGTGAATGTTTTTTGGAAAGATGAAAAAAGGCGGAAAACTGGGAATACTGTAAAATTTCGACAGTAGTCGTTGGTCAAATCCCAAATTCCATTCGGATAAATGGCTTTACGCCTTCGCGCACTGTAGCCAGAGCCAGCAGATCGGCGGGCAAGCAGAGATTCTTTCTGTGATTCGCCACCGCTGTTTATTGCACTTCTTTGGCTCCGAATCGAAGCGTCTGGTCTTCGGTCACGCTTTGCGAAGAAGCATTATTGATCTTTTCGTTGAGCTCGTTGGTGGTGCTGGCGGCAATGTGGCTGGCGGGAGGCACGGCGGAAACCGGCGTGGAATAATTCGCCGGATAATAATAGCTTGGCTGTTGCTGAACGATTGGTTCTTCGGCGTCCAATTCTTCAAGTTTCGGCGCGAAGAAAATGCCGTTGATCAAGTGCGCGACTCCTTTGGCGACAGGAATAAGCCCAAGCAGCCAAACCATATGGAAGACAGGCACCAATCCGACAATCGGCGCATCGCTTTTTTGCTGAATCAGCTGTTCCAGGCTTGTCAGCAAACCTGAGCCAAGCGCTTGATCCAGCAACTTATGCCAAACAATCATCCACGCCGTGCCGCTGAAAACCGAAAGCGCCGCCTGCTGCAAACTATGTTTGCGCGTATTGGCAGCGCGGACTTTGTTCAATCCTCTTTTGACTTCGTGTTTGATGGAGCTTTTCAAGTCGCGCGTCAGGTCAGCCATCACGACTTGTGGCGGAGGAAAATTGCCGGGCTGCGCCATCTGCGCGGCTTGCGGATTTTGGTCAAGCTTCTTGGTGTTTTTGAAGCCTGCGCTGGCCTGTTCAAATCCTGCGCGAAGGTTTGTTCCAAGTTCCCGCAGATTGCTTTTCAGGAGCTCAAAATCTATCGGCCCGGGCTGTTTGCCTTCCACGGCGTCCAGAATCACGCCTAGATTGGTTCCGCAACTGCGGCAAAACCGTTGTCCGGGAACAGCCTGCGTAGCGCATTTCGGGCAATACATTTCGGGTCTCCTTGGGGATGTTTGTCGGTCCGCCTACGGGCGGCTGGCTCTGAGTACGATTGCCGCCCAGCCTTAGTTCTTCCCTTTTCGCGTCTTTTCCGGCTTCACGTAACTGGTGCGGACGACGGTTTTGATGTTGCCGCGCACATTGAAATCGCCTTCCAGGTGAAATTCCAGCGGATCGCACGCCGCGACGAAATCATCCCGGATCACGTTCACAACGTGTTCGTGAAAGATTTTCACTTCGCGGAACGAATTGATGTACAGCTTCAGCGATTTCAATTCGATGCAGCGCTGGTTCGGCACATAGCGCAACTGAAGCGTCGCGAAATCCGGGAAATCCGAGAACGGACAGATCGCCGTGAACTCCGGAATGGTGAAATCAATTTCGATGCGTTTGCCAGGATGTTCGTACGCAAAGGTATCCAGCGAAACCAGATTCATTTCTTTGCGCGGCGTCGAACGAATTTCCAAATGCTGTTCGGGCGAAACTTCCACTACTTTTTTCAACTTCTTCTTTGACAACTTAAATCCTCCGTAAAGCAGTAAAACTTTGACGAAGCGACATAAAAAGGTACAAAGCTTATATCGGTAATTGCCTGATTGCCTGGGATCTTTGCCGCGTTAGCG
>CAYLJQ010001183.1:0-1690 GCA_964383955.1 uncultured Heliomicrobium sp.
GGACTACGAAATCCAGCGCGAACTGATCAAAAAAGGCGCTGACCTGGGCTTGATCAATGCCACGATCCCCGAAGAATACGGCGGGCTGGAACTTGATCACGTGTCGAACATGCTGATTGCCGAAAACATGTCCGGCCAGGCTTCGTTTTCCACGGGCTTTGGCGCGACCAGCAGCATTGGCTTGTTGCCAATTGTTTTGTTCGGCACGCCTGAACAGAAAGAAAAATACCTTCCGAAGATCGGCAGCGGTGAATGGATCGGCGCTTATTGCTTGAGCGAATCCGGCTCTGGCTCCGACGCGCTGGCGGCCAAATCTACTGCGCGATTGAGCGAAGACGGCCAGCACTGGATTCTGAACGGCGAGAAAATGTGGATCACCAATGGTGGTTTCGCGGATGTCTTCACAGTCTTTGCCAAAGTGGACGGCGATAAATTTACGGGCTTCGTTCTGGAAAAGAATGATCCGGGCCTCAGCCACGGCAACGAAGAACACAAGCTCGGCCAACGCGGTTCTTCGACAACGCCTGTGTTGATGCAGGATTGCAAAGTCCCCAAAGACCGTTTGCTTGGCGAAATCGGCAAAGGCCATTTGATTGCCTTCAACGTGCTGAATTTCGGGCGCATCAAGATGGGCGCAGGAGCCATCGGCGGCGGCAAACGCGTTCTGTCGCAAGCTGCCAAATATGCTGCCCAACGCCAGCAGTTCGGTCGCTCCATCGCCACTTTCGGCGCGATCAAATACAAGCTGGCAGAAATGCTGGCGCGGCTTTATGCAGGCGAATCTGCCGTCTACCGCACCGCTGGCATGATCGAAACCAAAGAAGAAACGATTGACAAAAAGAACCCCGCCGAATTGATGAAAGCCATCGAGGAATACGCCATCGAATGCGCCATCATCAAAGTCGCCGGAACCGAAACCCTGTTTTATTGCGCCGATGAAAACGTGCAGATTCATGGTGGCAACGGCTTCACAGAAGACTACCCGGCGGAAGGCGTTTACCGCGATTGCCGCGTCAATCGCATTTACGAGGGCACAAACGAAATCAATCGTTTGCTGATACCGGGACAGTTGATCAAACGCGCGATGAAAGGCGGCTTGCCGTTGTTTCAAGCCGCGATGAAACTGCAGGAAGAACTGCTGGCTGGCCCGTCCTTCGACATTGACGAAGACGATTCACCGCTAGCCAACGAACGCAAACTGGCAGCCAACGCCAAGAAAGTCGCCATCGCCTTGATCGGTTCCGCCGCGCAGAAATTCCAGGCGGCGCTGACCGAACAACAGATGATTTTGAGCTGGACGGCGGATGTCATCATCGAAGCTTTCCAGATTGACAGCGCCGTAGGTCGCACCGCAAAGCTGATCGCCAAAAACGGAGCGGATAAACACAGCTTCGAAATTGACGCGACCCGGCTTTACACCTACGACGCGATCAACCGCATTGAAGTAGCGGCGAAAAATGCGCTGGCGGCAATTGCCGAAGGTGACGAACTTCGCGTGATGCTGACTGCGCTGCGCCGGTTGACGAAACAGGACGCGCTCAACACGGCTGCAATTCGTGAACGACTGGCGGATAAAGTCGTCGAAGCGGGCGGCTACATTTTCTAAATGCGGAACTCGGAATGATGAATGCGGAATGAAACCAAAGGCTTCCGCATTCATCATTCCTTACACATTAATTCCAGCAATGCC
>CAYLJQ010001184.1:0-1687 GCA_964383955.1 uncultured Heliomicrobium sp.
GTACAGGATTTTTCAGGATGAACAATGCCCGCCATTCATCCTATTTGGGTCAATCCTGAACCATCGTGTAAATCCTGTCGAAAAAGAGTGCTTCAATGTTGTGTGTTTTGCTTTAGAGCGCCGCAGCTTGTGACTTTTGCCTCGAACCAGCTTCAACCTTACCCATCAGCCACACCAAGGCACATAGATTGCGAAATACCCAGTGGAAGCTTGGAGGAAGTTATAACCAAGTTGGCCACAAACGAGAATTCGATCAAAAACTCCGGCGGTTTTTAGTCCTAACTGATGGCAAGAAAGAGGTTCATCCAAACTTGCCTGTCGGAAGCGGGAGATAAAGGAAGCCATCGGGGAAGGGGAAATTTTCGCATGTCTGGAAAACTCCGCAATCAACCCAGCGAAATTTTCCGCTCGCAGAAGTTCAATTCGCATTGTCCATATGACTTCGATCAACTTTTGGAGGCACGCAAGGATATGAAACGCTACGCTACCATTCTTTCGCTTATCGCTTTGACGGTCGCAGGTATTTTCCTTTCTCCGCAACCCAGCCGCGCCAACGGTACAACAACCAAACAAGTCACATTCAGCAAAGACATCGCGCCAATTTTGTTCAAAAGTTGCGCCGAATGTCATCGCCCTGGTGAAGGTTCGCCGTTTTCAGTGCTGAGTTTCAAAGATGTTCGACCGTGGGCAAAATCCATACGGGAAAAAGTCGCCCGGAAAACAATGCCGCCCTGGCACGCCGACCCGCATTATGGAGTTTGGGCAAATGATCGCCGAATGACGCAAACTGAAATTGATTCAATTGTGGCCTGGGTGGATGGCGGATCGAAAGAAGGCGACCCAAAAGATTTGCCGCCAACGCCGAAATTTACCAATGGATGGACGATTGGCACGCCGGACATCGTCATTCCCATGCCTGAAGCTTTCACGCTGGAAGCCAGCGGCCCGGATGAATACCAATACTTCACAATTGATCCCGGTTTCAAAGAAGACGTTTATGTCCAAAGCGCTGAAGCGCGCCCGGATAATCGCAAAATTGTTCATCACATCATCGCCTTCATCCAGCCGCCCAGCGACAAGCCGCGTCCCGATTTGAGCAAATACAGCAAAGAAGAAATTGAGAAGCTGCGCGCCCAGATGGAAAAGAACTCACCGACCTATCGCGAAGGCTTTTTGATTCGAACGAAACAGGATGCGCCTGTGGTGGATGATGGTTGCGCTTCGACAACCGGCGGCAAGCTGGGGCGCGTTGACAGAGGACAGGACATGGAAAACGGCCAACTGCTGGCTGGATATGCGCCAGGAATGAATCAGGCGATTTGGGAATCCGGCACGGTCAAAAAAGTTCCCGCCGGATCAAAGATCGTTTTTCAAATGCACTATTCAAAAGTCGCTGGTTCAGTGCAAAAAGACCGATCCAGCGTTGGATTGATTTTGGCCAAAAACGAGCCGAAAAAACTGGTGCGTACTTACGGCATTTCCAACAACGCGTTTCTGGTTCCTCCTGGCGCAGAAAACCATCGCGTGACGGCTTGCTGGATGGCAAAAGAAGACATCCACATCATCAACTTCATGCCTCACATGCATCTGCGCGGCAAAGCCGTTGAGTACAAGGCCTTTTATCCTGACGGAAAATCCGAAATTCTGTTGAACGTGCCAGAGTATGATTTCTCTTGGCAGACGGTCT
>CAYLJQ010001185.1:0-1687 GCA_964383955.1 uncultured Heliomicrobium sp.
ATTTCGGCTTTGGGTGCCTTCTGCGCCAGTCCTGTGAGAGGCAAAATCAGCACCAATGCCGCAAGCAGAAACAACTTACGCATAGTTTTCTCCTAAATCAGCTTCCCGAAATCGAGCCGGTGTTGGGAGTCGGAATGAATGACAATAGTTTTATCAGAAAGCCGTTGTTGAATTATTTGGCACGGGGTAAGTGAAGGGCGGACGTATGATAAGCGATTTAATGAAGATTGCAACCAACAATTTTTTGAGCCTGATAGCCCTGGTTGGTCAAAACTTTATCGGCTTTGTAGAATGTCGCGGCATCGGAAAAGTAGCGCGATGTTGACGAACAGCATTGCTGAAGATGCGTTATCGGCCACCGACCAAAAGCTTATGCTCCGATTGATTATTCAAAACAGCACGTATTCCGGCGAACAAGTTTACCTTGATCCGCAAAAGGCGAATTGGGTTGTGTTAGGACGCGGGGAAGAAAGCGTTCTGCAGTTCGCCGAACCTGGCGTTTCCACAAGACACGCAATCGTTTCTACTGAAAACGGCCAGTTTTTTCTGCTTGATCAGGGCAGCACCAATGGAACGTACCTCAACGGCGAGCGCGTCCGCACTTCTAGGCTGAAAACGGGCGACGTGATTGAACTTGGGTCGTTTGGCCCCAGGTTGCAAGTTGTCATTGATGAAGGGCAGCCAACTGATGCGCAAATCGCTGATATGGAAACCAGGCCTCAGTTTGATGACACTGCTCGCGTCCGTTCGGCGCAAACTGTTCAGTGGACCATACGAGAAGCCGCCAAAACGATGGGCTTGTACAATCCTGCTATAGATTCGGGCGATATTCCTCCGCCTGTGGGAATTAAAGCTCTCGCATTATTTTGCGCTGTACTGGGGATCATCGTTTTGTCTTTGACGGTCCTGAATTTAGGCGTGGCATTTTCAATTATGGCTGGATTAATCGCGTTTATTCCGGCTGCAATTTACCTGAGTCTGTTTCTGTGGGTAGATCGTTATGATCCCGAACCGGTGAAAACTTTGGCGTTTGCTTTTGCCTGGGGAGCAGTTGTCGCAGTTTTTATTTCCAGCATTTTCAACGAAGTCTTCAAACACACTTTCGGCGATTTTTTGACCGGAGTCGTTTCTGCACCACTGATCGAAGAGGGAAGTAAAGGCGCAGGAGTTTTGCTGATTGCTCTGTTGTTCAAGCACGATTTTGACAGCGTGCTGGACGGAATCGTGTATGCCGGCGTCGTCGCGCTTGGTTTTGCGACGATGGAAAATGTTGATTATTACGGCGACAGCTTGAAGAACGGCGGCGCTGAGGGAGTGATCGGAACTTTCATTGTGCGCGGAATCCTGTCGCCTTTTTCCCACGTGCTTTTCACCTGTATGACAGGCATAGGCTGTGGCATTGCTCGCGAAACATATAACCCCTGGCTGAAGTACGCGGCTCCTTTGTGGGGATACGGCGCGGCGATGTTGCTCCATGCGTTGTGGAATGCGCTGGCCTCTTTTAGCTTGGGGCTGTTTTACTTTGGCTACCTTTTCCTGGAACTGCCGCTGTTCATTGGGTTCATTGTCGTGATTGTCATGATGGTGCGCCGAGAAGGGCGAATTTTACGGCGAACCCTTTCACCTGAAGTCGAGCGAGGTTTGATCGCTCCTGAGCAATTGGAAATTGTCATCTCGGTTTTTCGCC
>CAYLJQ010001186.1:0-1669 GCA_964383955.1 uncultured Heliomicrobium sp.
CTATGGGCGAATCAGGCGCTTGTGGAATGGCTGAAAACAAAACCGTCGGAAGCCTTGGAGCGCGAAGTGGCGTCAAGTTTTTCCGGCATAAAGCAGACCTTGGTTCACATTTGGGACACTGAGACTTGGTGGCTGGGAGTTTTGCAAGGTCTGCCGCCGGAAATCACGTATGGGCGAGTTTTCGAAGGCAAGCCGGAAGAAGTTTTCGCCGGACTTGTAAAGTTATCAGCAGAATTTGCGGCGTATGTGGCAACGCTGTCTGAAGCCGCGCTACAAGAAATCTGTCCGTTCAGCATTCCGTACGTGGGAGATTTCGCCCGGTCAAGGTTCGAGATGATTCAGCACTGCATGAACCACAGCACCTATCATCGAGGGCAAATCATCACGATTGGCCGCAATGCAGGGCTGACGGATGCTCCAATGACGGATTTCATGTTTTATCTGTTGATGGCGAAACAGGAATCTGTCGCCAAATAAAAATGCGGGAGAAGCGAGGGACAAATGGCAGCGGGTTTAATCCGCTGCCATTTGCATTGAGCGATCCAGCGCTTGTGGCAGCGCATTGCTCCAATTGCTTTCCAGGTTTGCTACGGAATCAGCGACCAATGTTTCGCCAGCGCAAGTGATGACCAGTTCGTTGCCGCCAACCTCGCCGATTGCAGCGATAACAGCGCCCGCTTCAATGGCGATTTCCTGCACACGATCAACGTTTTCCGGCTTGACGCTGAGAATGATGCGCGATGGAGATTCGGCAAACAGCAGCGTCACAGAATCCGTCAGAGCGCTCAGTTGAGCGTGTTTCGTCAAATCAATTTTTGCGCCAATGCTGGAACGCTTGTAACTGGAAAAACAGCTTTCAGCCAAGGCGACAGCCAATCCGCCTTCTGAACAATCGTGCGCCGAACTAACCAACCCGGACTGAATCGCCTTCAAGCATGCTTCTTGGACGCGCTTTTCGGCTTCCAGGTCAATTTGGGGAACTGCGCCTGCGGCTTCAGCGGTCAGCACGGAAAGCAACTCACTGGCTCCCAGATCGTTGCGCGTTACGCCCAGCAACAACACAACATCGCCCGCTTCTTTGAACCATTGCGTGGTGATGTGTTTCGCGTCTTCGATCACGCCCAGCATCCCGATGGTTGGCGTAGAGTTAATCCCGCGGCCTTCGGTTTCGTTGTAAAAACTGACATTGCCGCCGGTAACGGGCGTACCAAATGTGTTGCAGGCTTCTGCCATTCCATCAATGGTTTCGCTGAACGACCACATCACTTCAGGACGTTCCGGGCTGGCGAAGTTCAAACAATTCGTCACCGCCAGCGGACGCCCGCCGCTGCAAACCACGTTGCGGGCAGATTCGGCGACAGCCAGCTTCGCGCCCTCGCGTGGATCAAGCTGGCAGTAGCGGCTGTTGCAATCCAGCGACATGGCCATGCTGCGGCGAGTTTCTTTGACACGAATCACGGCGGCGTCCGAACCGGGCAGCACCACGGTGTTCGTTCGAACCATGTGGTCGTATTGGCGATAGACCCAATGTTTTGACGCGATGTTCGGCGAAGCCAGCAATTGACGAAGCAATTCGGAATGAGAGATGGAAGAACTTGCTGCCTTGATTTTCGGTGTCACGTCTTCGCTGGCGACAGCGAAAGAGGTCATCGGGCGATTGTATTTCGGA
>CAYLJQ010001187.1:0-1666 GCA_964383955.1 uncultured Heliomicrobium sp.
AAATGAGGTTCAGCGTGTTAGAATCAAGTTCGCATCTTAGCATCGTTAATTTATTTTGTCAGGCTGAAGGAGCTTTATGATTGCAGTTGCCATGAGCGGGGGTGTGGACAGTTCTACCGCCGCCGCTTTGCTAAAAAACCAGGGGCAGGATTTGGTCGGATTTTCGATGCAGCTTTGGAATCAGCGTCGCATCAATGTCGGCCCGGACGGCGAACCGCTGCCAAGCCGCTGTTGTTCTTTGGACGATCTGTACGACGCACGCGTCGTCGCCCACAAACTGGGATTTCCATTTTATGTCGTGAACTTGGAAGACGAATTCGAACGCGACGTCGTCCGTCCGTTTGTCACCAATTATTTGGATGGCCTGACGCCCAGTCCCTGCGTCGCCTGCAATTCGTTTTTGAAGTTCGACAAACTTGTGGAGCTGGCGCAAACCGCTGATGCGACTAAGGTTGCGACCGGCCATTATGCCCGCGTCAGATTCGACGAAGAACGTGGTCGCTGGTTGTTGTTGCGCGCCGTCAACCGTGCAAAAGATCAATCTTATTTTCTGTTTGAACTGACGCAGGAACAGTTGAGTTACGCTATGTTCCCATTGGGCGAAATGACCAAGCAGGAAGTCCGCGACATTGCCTCCGAAGCCGGTTTGCCCACGGCGATGAAACCCGAAAGCCAGGAAATCTGCTTCATCCCGGACGGCAATTATTCGCGCTTCATTGACCGGTATTTGGAAGAAGATCGTGAACGGCGTTTGAGCGAAAATGACGTTCCGAGCTTTCAGCCGCTGGTTCAAATTGCTGGCAAGAATGGCCCGGACAATCTGAAGCAGCCTGAAGTCGGCCAGATTGTCACCACCGCTGGCGAAGTTGTCGGTCAGCACCAGGGCATTCACCGATACACAGTCGGCCAGCGCAAGGGCCTTGGGATTTCCGCGCCTGATCCGCTGTATGTCGTTCAAGTTGACGCAAAAAATAACCGCGTTGTCGTGGGTTCCAGCGACGATCTGTTGAAGCATGAAATGATCGTCAACCGAGTCAACTGGATCGCCATTGAAGATTTGACTAACCCCGTTCGCGTGCAGGTCAAGATTCGTTCGCGCGCCGAAGAAGCTGCGGCGACTTTGACGAAAAACGAAGACGGATCCGTGTTGGTTACCTTTGACGAGGCCCAACGTGCCGTTACGCCTGGACAGGCTGCGGTGTTTTACGACGGAGATGTTGTTGTCGGCGGCGGATGGATCGCTTGAAGGAGGAATATGGAACAGACTTACCAGCTAGAAACAACTGTTAATTCAGACGGCACTTTGTTGCTGAGTAACCTGCCTTTCAAAGCAGGCGATGCAATCGAGGTGACGATCCGCGCACATGATTTGGTCCAACGTCGTCCGTTTGGTCTGTGCGCCGGTGAGTTTATTGTCCCTGATGATTTTGATGATCCGCTGCCCGAAGATATTCTTCAAGACTTTGAAGACAAATGAAACTGCTCCTCGATACACATATTTTTCTCTGGTTTATTAGTGGCGATAACAAATTGCGCCAGGATATGCGCAAGGCAATTGAAGATGCCGCCAATGAAGTTTACCTCAGCCCGATTTCCATTTGGGAAGCAATGGTCAAATACCAACTGGGTAAATTGCCTTTGCCTCAACCTCCAGAAATTTATTTGC
>CAYLJQ010001188.1:0-1664 GCA_964383955.1 uncultured Heliomicrobium sp.
TGCATCGCCAAACCCAAACCAAAATGCGTGTCGTGGTAAAGATTGGCTCCGGTGGAAATGATCCAATCCACAAACCCGGCTTCGATCAACGGAATGATTGTTGAGATGCCCAAGCCCGCGGGCGTCAGCGCGCCAGTCAGCGTCAAACCGACGGTCACGTCTTCGCCCAACATTCGTTCGGCGAAAAGCTGTGCGCCTTCGCGCAAACGAGCGGCGTTGTAAGCCTGAAACGTCGTTTCGATCAGCTGAACCAGCGTGGTGTCTTTGGTTATCGGCGTTGGTGCAATGCGTTTGCCCTGTAAAAATCTGCTCTTGTTCATCGAATCTCCGGATATGTTTTAAGGGTTGAAAACAGACGTGGAGTTTATGGGTCGAAGCCTTGAAACTCAAAGGCGCGTGATATACTGCCGCCGCTTTTCCCACAAAAGTGCATTCAACAGTTCAACAGGAGGTGTCTCGCCGTCCGAATCAATTTGGTTTGGCCGATCTGGCCAGCGGTGAACAGAAAAAGACATGAAAAAATTATTTTCGGTAATCGCTTTGGCAGTTTTGTTGGCAAGCGCAGCATTCGCTGACACGCTTTATTTGAAAAACGGCAGTGTGCTGAAAGGCACATTTGTCGGGTACGAAAATGGCCAGTTCATCTTTGAACTTCCGAACGGCAACCGGCCACGGTTCCGCCCCGCCGAAGTTGACCGGCTGGTCATTGATCGGGACACGGTTGGCAGCAATCAGCCTGATTCGGGTCGCCCCGATCCGCCTTCGCGCAATCCGAATCAACCCGGCGGCGGCAATTCACGATTGGAAACCTTCCCGGCGTTTAATGTTCAACTGGATGAAAAATGGGTTCGCTCTTCTATTCAAGTCGCGCGCGGCAATCTGGTTCATGTCGAAGCAACGGGAACCGTGACACTGGAAGGCCGCACCCAAACCGGCCCTGACGGATTGAATGGACGCCGCGATCCGGATGCTCCGATGCCGGACGCAAACGATGGCGCGTTGATTGCCGCCATTGGCCAGGACGCGAATTCGCCACCGGTTTTCATCGGGCGCGGCGTTGAATTCGTCGCCGAAAGCGACGGCTTGCTGTATTTCACTGTCAATCACTGGGAAACAGCCAATGCGCGTGGAGCGTTCCGCGTCACGGTTTCAGTGGATCGCAGTTATCGCGGAGATGTCGGTGACAATACGGGCGGCGGACAGCAGCCCAGCAGAGGCCAGGAAAAAACGGTTCTGGTTTACGCCAATCAGCAATGGACTGACACAGGCATTGATGTCGAACCCAACATGACGTTCCAGATTACGGCGGAAGGCGAAGTCGAAATCGGCAATCGCAATTACGCCAGACCGGAAGGCAACCAGAACGCAAAAGTACAGGGATCAAGGTATCCAATTCCTGATGCTGGAGTTGGCGCATTGATCGGCAAGATTCGGTATCGCGACGGCAGAGATTCCAATCTGGTTTTTGTCGGCGCGCAAGGTTCGCCTGCAAGCGAAGCTGGCGAATATGGCCGTTTGTTCCTGGGCATCAACGACGATTACATCCGCGACAACAAAGGTTCGTTCAAGGTCGTGATTCGCTGGTAGCCATTTGGGAAAGAGGGACGGAAAGACAGAGGGATTGAGGGATTCGCAATGAGAAAACCTCCCTTTTGCCCCGTCCC
>CAYLJQ010001189.1:0-1662 GCA_964383955.1 uncultured Heliomicrobium sp.
CTACTGCTTTTCGCGCCCAACGCATGAATATCTTGGCTTCGGAGCAGGCACGGATTTCGACCGAAAGATCGTCGCCAAAGTTCGCGCGCCGGAATTGCTTCGCCAAGAACTAATGAAGAAAAGCTGGAAAGGCGACCCGCTGGTTTTCTCCTTCACATCCGACCCGTATATTCCACTGGAAGCGCATTACCAACTGACGCACAAATGCCTGGAAGTTTGCCTGGAGTTTCGCAATCCCGTCAGCATCATCACCAAGTCCGCCTTGATTCGTCGCGACCTGGAGCTGATCGTCAAACTTGCCGAAGTCACGGACGTCATGGTGCATTTCACAATCCCTTTTCTGGATCACGACATCAATCGCGCGCTGGAACCATTCGCGCCCTTTCCCGAAGCTCGTTTTGCCGCAATGAAAGATTTTGCCGATGCAGGCATAGAAGTCGGCTTGGCCATCGCGCCGATCATTCCTGGCTTGAATGAATCGGACATTCCCGGCTTGCTGGAACGCGCCAAAGATGCCGGAGCCAAGTCAGCCTTCATCAATTTGCTTCGCTTGCCCGGCAGCGTGCGGCCCTATTTTCTTGAGCGGCTGGAAGAAAAACTCCCGCTTCGCGCCAAAAAAGTCATCAACCGCGTCATGGAAGTAAAAGGCGGCGTGCTGAACAAAAGCGAGTTCGGCGAACGAATGCGCGGCGAAGGCCCATTCTGGGACATGGTCAAAAAGAGTTTTGAAATCCACGCCCGGCGGTTGGGCTTTAACCAAAAGAAATACGAAATGAAAGAGCGCCGCCAGACGTTTCGTCGTCCGACGGCGCAAGGCAGTTTGTTCGATCTTTGATAGCCTTACGGCTTTGCTTTCGGCTCGGCAAAAAATGTTTTGTTAATTATGCGCCATTCGCCATCCACTTTTATCAATGACATGTAATCGGTGAATTTCGTTGTCGGGTAATCCAGCACGATCACGCCAAACCCTGCGTTGCCGCTGACTTTCACGCTTTCGATCCAGCGTTTGCGTTTTGCTTCATCATCCGCGGGTTTTCCGTTGAAGCGCGTGGCGAATTCAGCGGCTGTCAATTGCTGTAATTTTCCTTCGCGATTGAAAAACACTTTTGCGTCCGAATGAAATGCCTTGCGAATGTATTCGCTGTCACCCGTCGCATGGCCTTTCATGTAATTTTCAAGCGGCAGGCGCGCGGCTGCTTCTTCAGAGCTTTGAGCCTGCGTTGTAAGTCGCCAGCCCAACAGCAAAGCGACAGTCATCAAAATTGAAAACAGAGCAATCTTCTTCATTTTCTTTCCTTCCTGATTTTTGGAGTTTTAGGCGATCACGGTAGCAACTTTCCCTACGACCCCAGCCACCTTTTTGTTTCTGAAGAAACCCGGCTCATGCCCGTCTTGACCCTCTCTCGCGGCGCGTGCTACAAGCCTGACACTCCCAAAAGAGAAAACGAAATCGTACGGCGCTCCTTTTCTGAGCGCGCTTTTCGGACATCCGCGAATGAAACAGATTCCCAATCGCC
Organism: uncultured Heliomicrobium sp.; assembly: GCA_964383955.1. Lineage (GTDB taxonomy): Bacteria > Acidobacteriota > Blastocatellia > RBC074 > RBC074 > RBC074. The sequence continues at coordinate 1,518 of CAYLJQ010001189.1, forward strand.
GCAAGCATTCCGCTTCGGCCAATTAGTGTGGTGTGGCAAGCCGCCGGCTTGTCCCACTTTTTCGAGGAGACATTGTTGAAATGAAACTAAAAAACATCGCATTCATCACTACGGCTTTTGCACTGTTATTATTGTTGCCGGCTTC
>CAYLJQ010001190.1:0-1655 GCA_964383955.1 uncultured Heliomicrobium sp.
TATTCGAAGAATCCTTCAACGCACTACCACCAACGGATGCCAACATCCTTCGTGTCTTCTTCGTGTGGCTTCGTGGGCGAAACTCTTACTTGCCTTCGTACGTTACGCGATACACGAAACCTTTGTTGTCGTCGGAAATGTACAGCGCGCCGTCGGCTCCGGTGATCAAGCCAGCCGGGCGACCGTTCATCGCCTGGCCGTCTTTCAGCCAGCCGGTGACGAAAGGTTCCAAACTGACGGGTTTGCCGTCTTTGAACACCACGCGCGAAACGTTGTAACCGATCTTTTCTTTGCGACCGGTCGGGCTGGAACCGTGAATGGCGATGAACAAGGCTCCACGATACGCAGCCGGGAATTTCTTGCCCGTGTAAAAGCGCAGGTCAATCGGCGAAGAATGCGCGGGCATTTCCAGCGCGGGCGGCGTGGCTTCGCTGGCTTTCAGCGAACCTTTGGCGTCTTTCAGTCCGGCATTGGCAACGTTGTTGCCGACGAAGTATGGAAAGCCGTAATGCTTCCCTGCTTCGATGCGGTTGATCTCGTCCGGCGGGAACTCTTCGCCAAGCCCGTCCTGTCCCATATCGTCAGCCCAGATGACGCCGGTTTTCGGGTCCCAGTCGAAACCGATGGCGTTGCGAAGCCCTTTGGCAAACGGCTTTCCGCCTGTGCCGTCGGCGTTGTAGACCATGATCGTTGTGCGGCGGTCGTCGGGCTCTTCGCAAACATTGCAGGACGATCCGATGGAAACGTACAGCTTGCCCGCCTTGTCAAAACCGATGCTGCGCGAGCGATGCGACTCGGGGTTGAGCGGCGGCGGCATGTCAATAAACTTTTCGGGCGTGCCTTCGACTTTGCCGTTCGCGTACTTCATCCGCATGACGGCGGGGTGCGTGGCGATATACAAATACCCTTTGTTAAACGCCAGGCTATGCGGACGAGTCAGCCCGCTGGCCACGACGTCCACGCTGTCGGCTTTGCCGTCCTTGTTGCGGTCAGGCAAAGCGACGACATCGCCTTTGGTTTGGCGAGCAACGAACAACACGCCATCAGGACTGACAGCCATCAGCCGGCCGCCGGTAATGTCCGAGGCAAACAGGGAAACTTTGAATCCTGCGGGAACGGTCAGCGTTGCCGGTGTGGCGGGCTGCGCTGGTTGCGCAGGCGTTTGTCCAAATACGGAGCTAGTGACGGAACACAATGAGAGCAGCAATAAGCCCCTGAGCGAATTTTTCACGGGTCTTTTCTCCTTATGAGTTGTTTGTGGATGTGAATGCGAAGTGCGAGCGCGGAGCGTATCAGCCAAGCCGCAATGCATCAAGTTCATTGCCGTAAGGGAGAAAATGGAATCGCAGGTGTATGGCCTCGACAAGCAATGGAGCTAGCCAATGTTGCCAGTTCGAACCTGGCTCATCAGATGCCAAACTTAAACGCTTGGTGAAATAGTTCCCAGGGCTGAAGCAAAAATGCTCGTGTTTTGACAAACAACTATCACCATTATCTTATGAGCGACCAATCGGCGGTCTAGCGATTGTCACATATTTAGATCGTCGAGTCTTGAAGCAAACCAGTTCAATCAATAGGAGTTGAGATGTCTACTCAAATTGAAATAAGGGGCATGGCAAACGAACGAGTTGGAGCTATTGATTTCAATCCCTATG
>CAYLJQ010001191.1:0-1653 GCA_964383955.1 uncultured Heliomicrobium sp.
CCGGGGTCGTAAGGGACTTTCACCCTCAAGTGAATGCGCCCTGCCGGGCGCACAAGCAAAAAAGGCTGCCACTCTTGGTCGAATGACAGCCTCTCCCTCTTCTTCAGTGTTTGCGTGTTTGCGTGATAAAAGAATGTTCTGAACGTTAACCCGTTACGGACGACCGCCGCCGTGGCCGCCACCAGGACCGCCAGGACCGCCCGGGCCGCCACCGTGCCCAACCAACGAACTGACCAGTCCCAGCACACGCTCAGCAGTAAATTTTGTATTCAACGCGGTAAGCTGCCCGCCGTTTGAAAGGATGGTCAGCACATCAATGTCAAATTTGGCTTGCGCGTCCAGCCGGGCTTTGTTCAAAGCGGCTGACTGATTCGCGATGATGGTCGCCTGCGCCTGAGCGCCAGCCAGATTGCCAGCCAGAATTGCCGCGTCATAAGCATCCCGCGCCGCTTCAATCGTCGCATCCGGTTCATCGGGTTGAGCGTCTTTGAAGGCCGTGATCAAAGTCGTCAGGGCAGTTTCCTGCGTTCCTGTCAGAGTCGGGGCACTGGCTTGCGTGATGGCACGTTTCAATTGAGCGAGCGGGTCGCGTTGCGTTTGTCCAAAAGCGGTGCTCACGCTGAGCGCAATCGCGCACAGAAACATCATTGATGTGCCAATCCATTTCACTTGTTTTTTCATTTAATAAACTCCTTTTCAGTGCTTTTGTTAATGGCGCGTTTCATCGCTCAAGCGGCAATCAAAGCTCTTTGATTTTTTTTCCAAACCGCTCCCCTTACTGAGCAAGGAAACGCGCCGACCGGGAAGATCTTTGCCAATCTTGATCTTCGCTTACTGTTTGGCAATGGGCGTGCCATAACCGGATCAGGCAATAAAACCGGCTAAAAGGCCTGTGTTTATTGAGGTTTTGTGAAGCGGCAGTTCAAGAAGGGGTATTTTCAAGCAAGAGAACGTGACGAGAAACGACATCGCTTCAAGAAAGAAGTTATTGTCATGTGGCGGATATGCGCACAATGATTATTTGCGAAGCGAGCTTTGTTGTTGTGGCAGGTAAATCGAAAACGTTGAACCGGCGTTGGGCGCACTTTCGACCGTGATTCGTCCGCCATGCTGTTCGACAATTTCCTTTACCAAAGACAATCCCAGGCCTGTGCCAACGATGTTGGAAGAGGTGTCGCGTTCCAGGCGGAAGAATTTTTCGAAGATTCTTTCCTGCGCTTCAGGCTGAATTCCGAATCCCTGATCGCGCACGCTGAGAACAAAATTGTCCCGGCTGAAGTGCACAGCGATGACAACTTCAGTTTCCGGCGGGCTGTATTTGATGGCGTTGCTGACCAGATTGCTAAGGGCTTGTGCCAACAGTTGCTCGTCAGCTTGCAGCAAGGGCAGTTCGGTTTCGACCTGTGATTCAAGCCGGACGTTTCGCTCAGCAGCAAAGACGGAAAGCTGGCGAACACAATCAGCGACCAGCTCCTGGCAACGAATTGACGACAACCGCAAGGGTTGAGCGCCGGATTCCAATCGTGTCAGGTCAAGATAGCGGTTGATGGTTTCGCCCAAACGAACGGCTTCGGCATGGATGACGCTCACCATTTCGCGTGATTGGTCAGCTTCGACAGGAAATTTCAGCAGCACATCGCTCAGGCCCTGAAT
>CAYLJQ010001192.1:0-1650 GCA_964383955.1 uncultured Heliomicrobium sp.
CGTTCGCAACCATGTAACAATGCTTGTCGTATGCGAAAACGACCCAACAACACATCCATTGCAAAGATCAGTGGCATTCAAGCAGGAGCAAGATCAATGAACCGACCGACAACTTCCCTTCTGATTCGATTGGCGTGCTTACTGGCGGTGCTGTTCGTCCTGGACACAACCAGCGCGGCCCAATCGCCGGACAAAATCATCAAACAAGCCGTCAAAGCCATGACCAGCGGCAAAGGCGAAAAAGCGCTGCGCGAAATCAAATCGCGGCAAATGACCGGCAAGATCACCAATTCCAAAGATGCAGCGACCGGCAATTATCAGGCATCAGCTTCGCAACCAAATTTGTTCACGGAATCATTTGACCTGGGCGGTTTGGAGTTTAGTTCCGGCTACAACGGCAAATCGTCCTGGACGCGGGATTCGCGCGACGGACTGCGAACACTGACCGGACAAGCCAGCCGGGATTTTCAAACCGAAGCGCGCTATCGAAACTGGCGCTGGCTGGATTTCAAGAAAGACAAATCGAAACTGACCGCCGCCGGGCAAACGACAATCAACGGCAAAGCAGCCAACACGCTGGCGTTGACCACCGCCAAAAACGTGACGATCAAAATGCACTTTGATACCGAGTCCGGTTTGTTAATCCGCGAAGAAATCCCGTCGGGTGAAAGCCTCCGCGTCTTCGATTATTCCGACTTCAAACCCGTCGGCAATTTGCTGGAGCCCCACGCAATCAAACTTTCCATCGGCGAACTCAGCTTTGACATAAAGCTGGATTCAATTAAACACAATCCACAGCTTGATCGTGTAGCGTTTGAGTTTCCAAAGCTTTCCAATGAACCGCTGCCTGACATTCCGGCGTTGCTGGATGCGGTTGGTAAAAACGAAGATGAAGTGGATCGCATTCTGGAAAAATACACCTACACACAAACCACAACTCGCCGTGAACTGGACAATAAAGGTCAGTTGAAGGTTAAGGAATCTGAAACCTACGAATTGACGTTTTACAAAGGCAATCGCATTCGCCGCCTGATCGCCAAAAACGGCAATCCGCTTTCGCCTGGCGAAGAAGCCGACGAAACCAAACGCATCGAAAAACGCGTCCGCGATATTGAAAAGAAAGAAGCCGAGAAAGCTCGCAAAGCCGAAAAGCAACGTGAAGTCGCGCAGGAAAACTCCGGTCCGCCGGATGACGAACGCGGACAGCGAATTTCCATCGCAGACGTGCTGAAAGCGTCAAAGCAGGTCAATCCTCGCCGCGAACGGTTCCGCAACCGCGATGTGATTGTTTTCGATTTTGAACCGCTGCCCGGTTACAAACCCAAAAAGGATTTCGAGAAATTCTTTGGCAAGATGGCTGGAGCAATCTGGGTGGACGCCACAGACAAACAAGTCGCACGCGTCGAAGCTCGGCTGATTGAATCTTACAAGGTCGGCGGAGGTTTGCTGGCTTCACTAAAGGAAGGCGCTTCGTTCGTGTTGGAACAGGAGCGAATCAACGACGAAATCTGGCTGCCCACACGTGCCGACATCAACCTGGGCGTGAAAGTTCTGCTTGTCAAAGGCATCAACGTGAACTCGATGGTGACATATGGCAACTACAAACGCTTCAATGTTGACTCTGAAAAGGATAAGCTGAAAGTCCCAACC
>CAYLJQ010001193.1:0-1650 GCA_964383955.1 uncultured Heliomicrobium sp.
AGGTTATATTTTATTCTATCTATTTGCCTTTGTATCTTGCTCGATTGAAGCGACTCTAAACTCCAACTCCAAGCCAATCAATGGTTTCCTTGCCTTCTCCTGAAAAAATCTGCCGCGCTTGCCAGCCTCAAAACCTTTGGCACAACGGTTGAGATAGTTATGGCGCAAGCGATTGAAGGAATCATCGCACAAATGAGAGTTGATCAAGAAGAGTGAGTAATCGTCGAGTCAGGATTGAAAAATGTGTCCGAGGCTAAAAGTCAGCCTCTGTAACCCAAAGGAGAAATCAGATGAAAAAGCAAATTTTGAACTACGTCGCCGCTATCAGTTTCCTGTTTGTGTTGTCCGCTGTTACCGCATTTGCGCAGGCTCCAACGTTCAAAGCAAACATCCCGTTTGATTTTCAGGTCAACGGCAAAACAATGACTGCTGGCCAATACGTCATCGCCGAACCTACTTCCCCGCGTGGAACCATCACAATTCGCGGCGGGCAGCAGTTTTCGGCGGCAGTAGCGATTTTCCAGCACATTGAAGCCAAGAAACCTGCCAATGCGACGCAACTGGTTTTCCGCCGCTACGGCAACCAATACTTCCTGGCGCAAATGCAGACGAACCGCCAAACCGGCGCAATGGAACTGCCAACGACAAAAGCCGAGCGCAATCTGGTTAAAGAATTGGGCGGACGCCATCTGGCCAACAACAAGGTCCAGCCGGAAATCGTGACCGTTGCTCTGGCGCAATAACTTCCACTGGGTACGCAGCGCTTGCAGCGTGCGGGACCGGTAATCCGCCAGATCATTCCGAAGGCACGACTTGCCAAGATGCCGCTGGAAGCAGCGCGTACCCAAGGATCGAATTTTCCCACTGAAACGTTGAGTCTCTCTTTCGGCAACCTGAAGCCACAACTTCGGGTTGCCGCTTTTTTTGTATCAGCCTGCAAGTCAGCGCGAACCTGCCTGCGCTATAATCCGCCGCGATTTCAATCTAACTTCTGATAAAGGTAGCCCATACCGATGAATCACATTTACGGCTTGTCACCTGTGCTGGAGGCTTTGCGCGCACGGCGGCGGCCAATTCGAAAAATTCTGATCGCCAGCGGAGCGAATCCATCGCGACTGAAAGAGCTTACGGAAACTGCTCGGCGCGCAGGCGTCAGCATTGAAACCCGCGAGCGCCGCGAATTGGATGAACTGACCCGCAATGCAAATCACCAGGGCGTTGTGGCGCTGGCAGCAGCTCCCGAGACCAAACAAAAACGAAATGCAGGCTACGTCGAACCCGATGTAATTCTGGAAAGTTTAGGAGATCGCCCCTTGCTGGTGTTGCTGGATGGAATCGAAGATCCGCATAACCTGGGAGCTATTTTGCGAAGCTGCGAAGGCGCTGGCGTGGACGGCGTTTTCATTCCCGAACATCGCGCTGCCGGATTGAATGAAACTGTGGCAAAGACTTCTGCTGGCGCGGTTGAATACGTCCGCATTGCTCGCGTCACCAATCTGGTCCGGTTGATTGAAGAGTTGAAAGAACGCAGCGTATGGATTGTCGGCGTTGAAGGCGGAACGGAAACCAGCTACACGAATTTTGACTTTAATGTTCCGCTCGCTTTGGTAATGGGCAGCGAAGGCAAAGGCATCAGACGCTTGGTGCGCG
>CAYLJQ010001194.1:0-1637 GCA_964383955.1 uncultured Heliomicrobium sp.
GGCGAAGGGGCATGGTGCATCAGCAGTGTTTCTTTCGTTTTGAATGAATGAGGATTTCGGATGCTACGCCTAAACTATAAGGAAGAAAAGCTGGCTTTCACTGGCGGGTTGAAATTTTTAGTTTAGAAGCTGGCGAGGCTTGCCTGCTCCTGATGAAACAACTTCTCCTTACCAGTTGTTCGTGTGATCAGACAAACTGAACTGCATAGGCAATACAGCATGGAAGGATTAAGAGTGGTTCTGGCTTTTTTTTGACACCTCAGCATGAAAACTCGGCCCAACAGTGCAGCTCGGGCGATGAAAAACCGGACACCTGCGCTCCACTGTTGGGCCGACCGTTAGCAAACTTCAGGTCTTGTTTTATGTTCTGGCGGCTTTTGTGCGAACCGAACCAGTCAGGTCAGTGCCTGTGGTGGTGGACATACTCAAATCCTGGCCAACGCGCAGTTGATTGGTCACGTCCGTTACGCCGGAAACTCGTTCGGCCAAATCTTCCGCGCGACGTTTGTCATTGCGCGTATCCACGCGACCGCTCAAGGTAACAGTGCCATCACTCACGCTGACGTCAATGTCGTGAGCATCCAGGTAATAATCACCCGTCAGCCGTTCGTTGACGTCTTCGCGAATGCGCTCATCCGAACGCTTGTAACCTTTGGGGCCGCGCCCCGCGTGTTGCGAACGAATTTCGTCCTGGCGTCGTCGGCGTTCGGCTTCTTCATCGCCGAACCACGAACGCACTTCATCGCCTGCGCGTTCCCACAAACCGCGCTCTTCGCCTTGATCTTCCCAGTCTCGATTGAATCCTCTGTAGGTGCGATTCCGATAGTACGGATCGCTGCTGCGGGTTTCGTAACTGCGTCCATACGGCTCGTCATAACGACTGCTGGTTTCAATGCGCCCGTAATCGTAACCGCCGTAATTGCCGCGGTAAGGTTCGTTGTAAGAATTGCCCTGGTTGGAGTACGAATCATTTTGCGAACTGCTGGAGCCGCGATATGGTAAATCCCAGTCCGAATCTCGCCGGTTGGAACGACCATAATCGGTTCCGCGCCCGCGTTGTTCTTCTCCGCGACCATAACGTTCTTCTTCTTCGTAGCCTCTGCCATAACGTTCACGTTCATTGAGACGATTTGCCATATACAACCTCACTTAATGGAATAAATGACAAGCTGGGGCCAGTGCTATGCGCTCGCTGGTTCAACTTGTGCTTGTTGATGAATATGCGTCGAACTGAAAATCGCAGCAAAGCGACAATCAACCGAAAGGCATCTCTCGCTGTTCGCTCATTTTCAATCAGCTAACAAGCTTATCGTTGGTGTAACTCTTACAGACATCAACTGTCTGACTTCAGTTCGCGTGTTCGATTTTCAGATAAGCGATACAGGGGGAAATGCCCGGTGCTTCAGCAAAAGCAAGGGTAATGCCGGAAGAGGGAATTGGCCTTTCAGCTTTTGTCAAACACTCTTCCGGTATTGACTGGCTCAGATTTTGCTCTGCATCAAGCTGCGCACTGATGGTGCGAGTCAGAAAACTCAACATAAGCTTTGAAAAGGAGTTAAACATGAAAACGACAACTACTATGACACCGGACGAGGTGATTTCCACGCTCAACAATCTGATCGAAACATGCCGCGATG
>CAYLJQ010001195.1:0-1626 GCA_964383955.1 uncultured Heliomicrobium sp.
TGCTGGATTTCACGCGCGTTTACCCAGAAGTGGAAGAAACGTTGTCCTCGCTTAGCCACGTGCCAAAAGCCATTGTTACCAATAAACCTTACGAATTTTCCGTTGCGTTGCTGGAAGGACTGGGGATGCTTTCCCAGTTCCAGGTTGTACTTGGCGGCGACAGCCTGCCGGAGCGCAAGCCTTCACCGATGATGCTGCTGGAAGCTGCCCGCTCAATCGGAGTTTCTCCCTCAGCTTGTTTGATGGTTGGCGATACGAAATTTGATGTTGTGGCAGGACAAGCGGCGGGAATGAAAACTTGCGGCTATGTTCCGGGTTTTCGCGGCAGGACGGAATTGGCGGAAGCGGGAGCGGATTTTTTGATCGAACGGTTCAGCGAACTCTGTGTGTTGGTCGAATGCGCGAAAACGCATGTCGTCGCCCGCTAAAAAAGAAAAAGCTGCTCGCGCCCGTTTGCCAGCCAATGCGTTTGGAGACAAGAGTGGCAAACAGGTGCGAGCAGCTTCTAACGCCCGAAACTTCACAGCGACGGGCTTGCCGATGGGTCGCTTAAATTGCCGGCGACGATTTGGTGAGTTTGTTGAACACCACCCAAGCCAGATAAATCACAGCGCCGATCACAGCCAACTTGATCAACACCGGAATCAAGCTCAAAGCCAACCCCAGAATCGAAAGAACCAAAGAACCTACGGAAGCGATGACGACCAACGCAATCACCACAAAAAGAATTTTGCCAATAGCTTCGCCCATAAACGTATAAATCTCCTTTCACGAGTTCAAAATTTTGCAGGCGGAATTGAACCTTGTTGCACCTCGCCATACGGGACATTGCACGGCGATGTTTCAGCAATTTCAGGTCGTGCCAGTTCGGCTGGCTTCGATTACAATCGCCCCGTGAGCGATTCTTACCGCCAACTCATCGAACAAGTAAACAAGCTGACGGATAAACTGTCGTCGCAGTATGCGCAGCACCTGGTTTGCCGATCCGGTTGCAGTGGATGTTGTCATCATCATTTGTCTGTTTTCGCCGTCGAAGCTGCTACGGTTCGCACGGCAATAGAAGCGTTGCCAGAATCTGTCCGCGTGAAGCTGGAGCTGCAAGCTCACGAAGTGCTGGAGTGGGAAGCGCGCGGCAAACCGGTCGCTTGCCCAATGCTGGTGGATGATCGTTGCGCAATCTACGAATCGCGCCCGCTGATTTGCCGCACCCAAGGTTTGCCGCTGCTGATCGAAGTCGAAGATGGCGAAGCCGAAGTGGATTTCTGTCCGCTGAATTTCACGGCTGAAAACGCGTTGGACGTTTTGGACGAACATCATCTGGTGCCGCTGGACGATCTAAACCTGAAACTGGCGCTGGTGAATTTGCAGCATTGCCGCGAACAGGGAATTGCCGACGAATTCAGCGGCCAGCGCTTACCGATGGCGAAAATCATCCTTCAATCTACAGCCTGTTGACCTATAGCAATTGCGATCGTGTAAAAAATTGAAACCACAAAAAGCGCAAAAGGCACAGGAACGGGTTCCGATAATTTTGTGTTTTCTGTGCTTTTTGTGGTTTCAATTCTTCAATCAAGTGAAGAACGTTGTAAAACCCAACTGACCGGAGGCCTCTTGAAAGCCAATTTT
>CAYLJQ010001196.1:0-1624 GCA_964383955.1 uncultured Heliomicrobium sp.
CTTAAGTTTATAGGATTAGCGAGTTACGATCCTCCCAATACCAGCATTGATAATGAATTGTACGGAGATTAATTGCTGTGAAACTTTTTGTTGACACATGGGGCTGGGTCGAGCTTAACAATAAACGCTCCCACCAGTATGGAAACGTGGAAAAGTTCTATCGTCAATTCCTTCAAAAAAGAGGATGGGTTTACACGACCGACTATGTGCTTGATGAAACGATAACACTCTTCTTTCAGCGCCTTCCTTATTCCCTAGCCGACGAATCGTTGAGGCTGACAGAACAATCAATCTTTGCAAATGTAATTCTGCTTGAACAAATCACGGCAGAGCGATTTGAAAAAGCCAAAGAGTTCCGCCGACGATACCAAGACAAGCCTCGCATCTCTTTCACCGACCTGACTTCGATGGTTGTCATGACAGAGCTTGGCATCACTGATGTGCTGACCGAAGACGATCACTTCATTCAGGTAGGCATGGGCTTTACCAAAGTTCCTTGAGTTTTCAGGAGAAGATCAAATGTCATTCACTATGTTTTCATTCAATCTACGTTTCAAAATCACCTTGGCTGTAACCTTCCTATTACTGGCAAGTTTCGCCACCGCTTGCAACAAAAGCGGACCGCCAACTGCTTCCAGCAGCGCAAAACGTTTCGAGCTAAAAGGCAAAGTGGTTTCCGCGGACAAAGCGGAACACAAAGTCACCATCCAGCACGAAAAAGTTGACGGTTATATGGAAGCGATGACCATGCCGTTCACTTTGCTGGACGATTGGGTTTACAGCGAACTGAAACCCGGCGCACAGATCCAAGCGACACTGGTTGTGGACCAGAATCGCACGTGGCTGGAAAGCCCCATCGTATCGAACATTTCCGATCCCAGCTTGGTCGGGAAAGAAGTCGAAACCGGCATTGAACCCAAGCTTGGCGATGCAGTGGCGAATTTCACGCTCGTCAATCAGGACGGCAAAAAAATCAGCTTGGATTCATATCGTGGAAAAACACTTTTGCTGACTTTCATTTACACGCGCTGTCCGATGCCGGATCAATGTCCGCTGATGAGCACCAACTTTGCCTTTATCAATCAGGAGCTTACCAACAACCCCGCCTTGAAAGACAAAGTCCGTCTGCTGAGCGTCAGCGTTGACCCGGAATACGACAAACCGAAAGTGCTGCGCGAATACGGATTGCGATACATCAATTCGACCAAACCTGACGCTTTCGCCCGCTGGGATTTCGCCACCGGCAGTTCAGAAGAAGTGAAGAAAGTTGGCCAAGCCTTCGGTCTGAATTACTGGCCGGATCAGAATCAGGTCATTCACAATCTGCGAACCGTGATGATTTCGGCGGACGGTAAAGTCGCTCGGTTTTATCGCGGGAATGAATGGAAACCCGATCAGGTGTTAAAGGATTTGGAAACACAGGCACAAGCTAACTAATTGAACGGATATTTTCCTATTTGCCAGAAATCTCCGCGTCCGCTACACTCCGCGCCTTTGTTTGCAGCCGATAAAGTTCTGCAAGAAGCTCAGCATGCTGGCGTTCTTCCGACGGCATCGAAAATCAAACAAAGATTTCTTTTATAACGATAACTTTTTCTTTTTCAGGAGATTAGGAGAATAGATG
>CAYLJQ010001197.1:0-1622 GCA_964383955.1 uncultured Heliomicrobium sp.
GCGCGGGGCTTGCACTAACACAAGTTGTCGGAGGCGATTGACTGCTCGTCCCATTCAATCTTATCGGCTGGTTTTATCACTCAGCATTCCTTCGACAATCGCTCAAATCAATGTGTCTCGTCACCAATGGCCAGTGGACGGAGCACATGAACCTGAGCCTTACTTACATAATCACGAGAAGGATGCACCGTCGAATGTCGTCATCCCATCGCGAAGTGTGAAGCTGGCTCGATACGCTATTCCTGCGCCTATGGGCGCTTTTATGAACGACAGCATTCTACTTCAGAGGACCTTTTAGATGATTTTCGGAACCAAGCAATTCATAACCGCAGTTTTCTTCGTTTTACTTTGCTCCGCTTCATGGGCTTTCGGGCAAACAGCTTCTTCCACGACGCAGGGCGTCAGCAGGCTAAGCACAGACCCAACCAATCCATCCGATCCCGTCGCCATCAGCGACACCGATCCGCGTCTTAGCGTTTATCGCAACCTTGTTTCCTACGGCGGCAAAGGTGATGGCACGACCGACAATACCGCTGCGCTTCAAAGCGCCATTGACGCCGGTTACGCCGTGATGATCCCAGAAGGAACTTTCAACTTCAGCGGCACAATTACACTGAAAAAAGACAGCATCATTGTCGGCGTCGGCAAGAAGTCCATTTTGCGTTATTCCGGCACGGACGTGGCCTTGCGCGAATCCGTGGGAAGTTATCAGGGGGGATATGACAACCTGAAGTTGATGAACTTCACGCTGACCACCAGCAATTATTCTCAGACTGGCATCGAGCTGACCAACAACTATCAGGTGACAATCAGCGGCGTATACATTGATGGCGCAGGAGGCGGCTTTCGCACAGCAGGCATTCATATTATTGGCGGTACCGCAGCGACCAACAGTGCCGTCATCAGAATCATTGACGGCGAAATCTGGTTTTGCGTCGGTGACGGCATTCGTCTCAGCGGGCCGGGCGGAGTGGCAGCCATTTGGATTGAGCGCAATCACATCACTGGCAACGGTCTGGGCGTCAATCAGGTGCTGCCTGACGGTGCGTGGCCTTCCACCAATTTCCAGATCAACAACAACGTCATTGAAGGCAACAAGAGCGGCGCGATTCAGGCCGAAGTGCTTTACGCTTCCTCCATCACTGGCAACTATTTTGAAAATATTGATAACTCCAGCGCCGTACCGGTGCGCATCGCCAATAACGGTTACGCGCAAGGACTGACGATTTCCGGCAATCTGTTTGGTGGGAAAAGCGCGGCGTATAACATTGATATGAACGGCCCAGCGGATATCACAGGCACCATCGCGAACAATATGTTTGGTGGCGCTTCCATTGCTGCCATTCGCGTCAACACCGCGCGCGGACTGGTCATCGAAAACAATACATTGGAAACAGGCACGGTGCCGACGCTGGTTTCACTGGGAGCCGGGTCAAAATCCGTTTGGCTGAAAGACGCCAATGGTGCATCGTATTTTTCTGGTTCCAGCGCGACACAACCTAATTTGACGCTTGGTGGGAAACTGGTGCTCGGTACCGCTGCAGCGTTGAGCGGAAATGGCAGTACAGTGGAAAGCAAATCCGCCAGTGGGTCAGCCTATGTGTCACACGCCGCGCTCAGCT
>CAYLJQ010001198.1:0-1619 GCA_964383955.1 uncultured Heliomicrobium sp.
GGTGGCTTCAATTTTGATGATCGGGTTTTCAAACGGCAGCATGGAAACAACGTCGCGTTTGCTGATTGGCCCAACAGCGAATGTTGTATTCGCACGAATCGAACCGCCATTGAGGATTGTAATGTCCGCCTTAGTGCCTTCGCGAAACGCATCGGCGATCAAATTGCCCAAATTGGTTTCCCTGGTGCGGCTGCCAAGATTGGTCCCATCAAGCGCCACAGTCGTGTTGCCGAGGGGTTTGTCGAGCTCCGCAGAAAGCTTGGTTTCGTAAGTGGCAATCACTGCGGCAGCATTCGGCTCGTCAGGCGTTGCATCGGTGACAGGAATCCCTGCCCAGTCAATGCTCTCAAGCCGGCGTGTGGTTGCGTTGATATTCAAATCAATGCGGCCAAGAATTCTGGCGTCCGATCCCCATTTGAAAATCGGCGTTCGACCAGCCTGCGACTGCAACAACTCGTGCTCGTGGCCTCCCAGAATTACGTCAATCAGCCCCGTCTTCGCTAATTCTTTGTCAGTTGGCATCGTTAAGTGTGTCACGGCAACGATAATGGTCGCTCCTTCAGCGCGCATTTTCGGCACCCACTGTTTGGCGGTCAGGATCGGATTTACGAACTTGATGTTTTTGCCCGGACTGGAACTGGTTTCGGTGTCGGTTGTCAGCAAACCCAAAATCCCGATTTTGATATTGCCGAATTTCCGGATGACATAAGGCGGCATGCCGTTGAAAGGTTTGTTTGTGTTGCGATCAATGACATTGGCGCCAAGCCAGACGAATTTCGATTCTTTCATTCGCTGAATCAAAATGTCGTTGCCGAAATCGAATTCGTGATTGCCCAGAGCGGCATAATCAAGCCCGATGGCGTTCCAGGTGGCAATGACCTGTTCGCCTTTGAAAATGGTGGAGGCTACGGAAGGGGAAATGGTGTCGCCTCCCAACAAAAAGAGCGTATTCGGAGATTCAGCCAAAATGTTTTTTCTGAGAGTTGCGACACGGGCCAGGCCCGCGTTTTTGCCTTTATCCACGGGCGAGATTTGGTAGACATCGTTAAGCTGCAGCAGCGTCACGCGAACATCGGGCTTTGGCGTTGGCTTCGGTTTCACAGGCGCCTGCGCCTGCGCTGAAACAAGAAACAAACTGGACACGACGAACAGCGTCAGAGCAATTCGACGCATCGTTGGGGGAAGCATGAACATTGAGTTTTCCTCCTGAGTTGGATGGTGATGGAAATGACCGCAATGCCAAGCTATCACAGGCAATGAGTGTGGTGAAGTTTTGCCAAACAGAATTCGACCCTGCAGGCAAAAAAAGAGGAGGCCAATGCCTCCTCAAAAATTCGGGTCCGAAAACATTCGGACACCTCACCCTGAACACCAAACACACAATGTTGAAGAAAATCTATCGCTGGCCGAACTTCACCTTGACGGTCAGTTCCGTGCGATCACGCACAATGCTCAACGATGCATCAGGCGAACCTTTTTCACTGGCTCGATCTACCAGGCGGTTCAAATCCGTCAAACTGGTTACCTGTTCGCCATTGACGGCAGTGATGCAGTCACCGGCTTTGATCCCTGCGCTTTCAGCCACGCCCCCAACCCTGACTTCATTGACCAAAACGCCT
>CAYLJQ010001199.1:0-1610 GCA_964383955.1 uncultured Heliomicrobium sp.
TCGCCGACTGGTTCAAGCCGGAAACCAGTACGTGATAGAAAAAATTGTAGTTTGCGACATACAAACGCTGCCAGTCTTGTGTTGTTGCCTGCGTTAGCAAGTCCTGTTTGCAATCGAGTCCCAACGCAAAAGAAAACGTGGCGGACGAATTGGATGTCTTCAAACTCTGCTTCTGTTCCTGGACATAACGCCAGATGAAATCTTCAACAAACAATTCCTCAACCACACGCGAAAAATCGCCCGTTTCTTCCAGCCGTTTCATGAAAAGCGCGCTGGTTTCGCGTGCTTGCCGGATTTCAACCGGTGTCGGGATTTCTTCAGCGCGCTGCTGAGCAAGTGAAACGAAACCAAGAGCGTGAACAAGGATAAAAGTCGTCGCAAGCTGCAAAGCGTATTTGAGCATTTGTGTTCCTTTCCATTCAGAGTGCCGTGTTGATGAATGCAAGGTCGCTATGGCGCAAGATTTTGCGGACAACAGTCAGGAGCAACAGCCGCAACGTGACGCAGCAATATACGAAAGATTTGCAGCGGAACCGCCAATTGTTCCGTGTTGTCGCGTTATCGTCACTTTGCGCCAAAGCGATCCGTCAAAAGAGCTACTTCTCATTTGGGCTTTTGCAGTTGGCGTGCCGGGGCAAATACGGAAAGAGCCGCTTTATCGAGCGGCTCTGTAAAAGTAGGTTTTGAATGTAGGAAAGGAGGATTGTCGAATCAGCCATTCACCAGATGCGCATCCATCCAGTTCAAAATCAGCCGACGCATTTCGGGCAGTTCTTCATGGCCGCAATCGAACAGATCAATGCGGCAGTCTTCGGCTTTGCCGTATTTTTGATATAGCGGCGACAGGTGATCGCGAATGCGTTCAACGCCTGCTGGCGGTGTCAGCAAATCTTTTCGACCGTTCAGGCTGAGGTGTGCGCGGGGAACGATCAGTTCATTGATTTGCGCCGTCGAAAAATGCTTCAGCAGACTGGGCACGTAGTAATAAATGCCGTGGCCTTTTAGGTTGTTGATCTTCTCCAGTTCTTCAAAGTCCGTCATACAGCACAGATCCATGCAGAGCTTGATGCGCGGATCGAGCGCGGCTAGCCACCAAGCCTTTGTCGCCCCCATCGAAAGCCCGAACGCGCCGATTCGCTTCGGATCAACTTCAGGACGGCTGACCAGATAATCCACTGCCCGATGCTCGTCAAATATCATCATTCCGTACAGCACCTGCCCACGCCAGAGCATGTGTTTGAACGCATCTTCTTCACCGGTTCTGCCCACAGGATTGCGCTGCCGTTGGCCGAAACACCAGCTATCAATCGCCAGCGTGACGATGCCTTTTTCGGCGACAACCGGCGCATACGCGGGCAGCACTTTCTGGCCCGTCAGCAATTCCTCTTTGCCGACTGGATACGTTCCGCCATGCCAGTGAATGTAAAGCAAGCCAGGCGCTTTGGGTTGGCGTTTGTCTGGAATCAGCAGCAGGGCAGGGACAGGCTCAATGCCATTCAAATCCAGTTCCAGTCGTTCAAGGGTGAAGCCGTCATGCTTTTCAGTCTTAATCAGCTTCGGTGGTTTGGGGCGATGGTTGACCGGCAAATCGCCAAGTAATGACCAGAGCA
>CAYLJQ010001200.1:0-1596 GCA_964383955.1 uncultured Heliomicrobium sp.
GTGTGATTCCGAATTGCTTTGGCGGTTGAAAAGCTCTGAACGAGCGGACTGCGTCGCCGAAAGATAGAGCTTGGATGTCCAAACAAAACGTTCCCAGATAGTTATGATCTTGATTCGCTCCAGTTTGATGTATGCCTACAAACTGACAAAAATTCTTTGACGTGAGTAATTTACCGTTGATGATTGATGATTTTTCAACGGCTTTACCATCGCCAATGCTTTGTTCGATGGGTTGAGACGTTGAATCGAATGGGATATTGCCAAGGGCGGATTTTTTTGGAAGAAATTTTCATAAACCGGCACAACGGTTGATTGGTTTGGCGATTTGCCTGCTGCAAAATGCTTGGGGTGAATATATTTACCGAACGGCGGATTAAGGGAGAATGACCAAGAGATGAGAACCAAAACTCAAATGGCGCGAATTGGCGTGGCTTTGTTTGCGTTTATGTTGGCGCTGGTCGGCAAGCAATTGTCGGCGTCAGTCCGGGCAGAACAATTTACGGCCGAGCAGTTGGCGGCTGCTATTGCGCAAGCCAAAGATGTTGCTGCGCGACAGGCATTGCTGGACGCGCAACCTGCGCTGGCCACGCCACAGTTGGTCAAAGCCTTGATGGACGCCTCTGACCCTATCGCCGACAAAGGGCAGTATCAGGAAGCCATTGCCTTGCGTGATTTCGCGCTCTCGTTGGCCGAACGCATCAAAGACCGCGAAGGTGTAGTCAGATTGTTACGCAAAATCGGCGGCGGCTATCACCGGTTAAACCAATACGAAAAAGCCCGCGAATACGGCGAACGCTCGCTTCAGGTGGCGACGGAATTACAAAACGCAGAGCTTATCGGCAATGCGCATTCTCTTTTCGGAGTCATCCACAACGAACGTGAAGAATTCGCCCAGGCCGAAACCGAATACCAACGCTCTCTGACTTTTTTTAAGCAAGCGAAGCAGGTGTTACCTCAAAGTCAAATCTGGAGTGATCTTGCCAACAATTACAGGGATTGGGGGAAATTCGATCAGGCCGCAGAAGCCTTTGACCAAGCCATAAGTTTGTCTGAACAGGCCGGTAATAAACGCGGAATGGCCATTGCATTTTTGAATCAGGCCAATCTGTTTTACTCGCGCTCGGATTACCTGCGTGCGCGTGCGCAATACCAGCGTTCCTATGACATGCTGATGGAATTGGGATTGAAGCATTTTTCAGTGATTGCTCTTGGGAACATCGGAGTAGTCGAACGGCTGCTGGGGAATACTGAACAGGCTGAAGCTGCCTTAAAACTCACCATCAAAACACTTGAGGAAATCGGCGATGAAAAAGGCCAGCTTCCTCCTCTTTCCTCGTTGGGGAACATTTATTACGCGCGTGGTGATTTCGCGCGGTCATTGGAACAATACCAGCGGTTACGCACACTGGCTGAAAAACACAGCAGCAAATTGCACATTGGCGTTGCGCTTCTGAATGTTGCCGGAATTTTCGAACGCACCAGTCAAATTGCGCTGGCGCTTGATTATTGCCGCCAGGCGCAGCCGTTGTTCGAGCAATTGAACAACGTCGAGCAGCTCGCTTTGCTTTGGCAACGATTTGGTGATTTGTACGAAGC
>CAYLJQ010001201.1:0-1593 GCA_964383955.1 uncultured Heliomicrobium sp.
GCCAATTGTGCATAAAGTTAAAAACTGATTTTCAAAATTCGCAAAATCACATTTACGACTCCGCCAACGGCAATCGCAAACGGCGTGATAAAAGCCAAAATGATGAGCGCTTTTTTCGTTCCCTGTTCACGGACAATCATAAAGAAATTGGCCACACACGGAATGAAGAGAGTCAAAACAATCAATGAAACAACGATCTGAACCGGCGACATTAAACCTTGTCCGACCATATCGTACAAACCGGCAGCGCCGTAATCGCGACGTAAAAAACCAAGCACCAACACCTGAGCCGTTTGCCTTGGCAATTCCAGTACGCCTGTGACCAGCGGTGCAAGCGAGTTGTTGATCATATCCAGGCCGCTCAAACGTCCCCAGGGTGTCGGCATCTTCACGCGATCCAACACGAATAGAATCAGTGTTCCAAGCAAAAACAACGGCAACGCTTCTTTCAGATACCACTTCATTCGGTATCGCGTTTTCGTCCAGACATTTTTGAAAACCGGAACGCGAATCGGCGGAATTTCAAAGATAAAGTCCCCGCGTTTGCCTTTGACGATTTTTGAAGAAAGGAAACCGACCAGAAACATTTGCGACAGAACGACGCCGAATACAGTCAGCATTGCCCATCCGCTCAAGGAACCGCTGATCGCCAAAATGACTCCCAGTTGGGCAGAGCAGGGAACTCCAAGCGCCAGCAGAATGGTTGCGATTAGCCGCTCCTTCTTCGTTTCCAGAATGCGTGTGGTCATCGTCGCCATCGTGTCGCAACCCAGGCCCAGTACCATCGGCAGCACCGCCTTGCCATTCAATCCCATGATCCGAAAAACTCTGTCGGAGAGAATTGCCAGCCGCGGCAGGTAGCCGCTGTCTTCCAGCAAGCCAAAGGCGATAAAGAATGTCATGACAATCGGCAAAACAATTGCCAACGCGTACGTCAACCCAACCGAAACCAAACCATATTCCCCCACAAAGAAATCGTAAATGATTCCTTGGGGAATTAGCTTTTGCAGGTTTGGAGTCAGCAGCACGTTGAAAATATTATTTTCCAGCGCATCCACCAGCGTGCCCGCGCCAATGACGCCTACGAATTCATACATCAGCAACAAAACAACCAGCATCAATGGTGCGCCGGTTCGCCAGTCGCGCGTCCAGTGGCCCATCCGTTCCGCAAACTTTTCCGACCTGCGAAGCACAAACGCCAATGGAGCTATTACAGGAACAATCAAAACCAGAAATTGTGTGATTGCCGGATACAGCAATCCGGTTTCATAAGTGCTGCCGTCATCCGTCAGCTTTCCAAAGAGCAGCGAACCCAGCCAGCCAAGGTGCAGGTTTTGGAAAAACGACAGGGCTGAAGGGATGATGCTTCGATCCATCAGCGAATTGACCCAGCCGTAAAGCGTTGGCAAGCCGAATAAACGTCCAAGCTCTGTGTGTACGAACAGAAGCAAACCCGCCGCCAGACAAATTAGGCCAATCTTCAGCGCAGCACCGTTTGATTCACGGAAGACGCTCGGCAAAGTTTTTTTGTACTGGCCGACGGTGCGCTCAAGGAAAGCATTGCGAATTTCTTCCAGGCGGGCGGCACAGCTT
>CAYLJQ010001202.1:0-1592 GCA_964383955.1 uncultured Heliomicrobium sp.
GGCATAGCGGTTACCTTGAATCTCAGCTTTCAGACTGAAAGCTTGAAACTACTTCTTGCCTCCCTTCTTAACTGGGGCGGCAGCTCCTTCCTTCGGACGCTTGGCGCCATACTTCGAGCGCCCTTGCTTACGATTGGCAACACCCGCGGAATCCAGCGTGCCACGAACAATGTGATAACGAACGCCAGGCAAATCTTTCACACGGCCTCCGCGCACCAACACAATTGAGTGCTCCTGCAAATTATGGCCAATGCCAGGAATGTAGGAAGTCACCTCAATACTGTTCGTCAAACGCACACGAGCAATTTTGCGCAAAGCCGAGTTCGGCTTCTTTGGCGTCTGGGTTTTCACTTGAACGCATACGCCACGTCGCTGCGGACAGGATTGCAGCGCGGGACTGGAAGTTTTGTACTTAACCTGTTTGCGTCCTTTGCGGACTAGCTGACTAATCGTAGGCATAATTTTCGTCACTCATCTGCTCAAATCTCAAAGAAGCTCTTAAGACCAAAAATGGCCTTTCCCTCTTTAAGAGAGCATTGATTCCATAAAGATTGAACTGTGCTAGGCACAAATGATTTATTGGGATGTCCGCGAAAGTGTGCAGATAGTGGCGTCCCAATCCGCCGAGTTTTTCTGTGGCGTCATTTTTAAGATGACTGCGCCGTGCTAGGCCGCATATTCAGAAAATCCCTTCAAGCAAACAACGACCTCTGAAAGAAGGGATCAGTACGCCACAATAGGTTCTCAATAAGATTCTTGAGGGTAACTAAAATGTTGGAAGATTTATTGTTCCCGCTGAATCCGGCAACGCCTCTGCACTTCAGACCCGCAAGCGTTGCTCAGGTATGCGAAGACTTGGCTTCGCAAAGCACGTGAATATATGGATCGTGGGTTAGGTTGTCAAGGGGTCAGCGGTTGGCTAGGAAGAATTTCCAAAATTTCTTTGGTTTTGGTGTGACAAATAATAAATAAACCACGCCGAAGTCGTCCTGTTGAGCGATTCTAGCGTGGATTATTCACTTTTGAAGCCAATCTTATTTCGCGATGGTATTTCGGAGCTCATCACGAAGCTTTTCTATTTCACTGAGCTTATCCTGAATGCCTTGGAATAAAGTGGCTTGCGCTTTGATCCCCTCGTCAATCAGAAATGCAGCGGCATCTGCTCTGCCCTTGAAAATTCCAGCCGAAACCAGCGTGTCAATCGAATCCGATGAACTCTCACTCAAGCGAACAAGCACGGTTGTGTCCCGAACATTCATTGCCCGCTCAACCGCTTTGTTAACTGTTTCTGGCACACGATTGAAAAGATCACGCAGTGTGGAAGTGATCTCTTCCAGGGTTTCCCCAGCACGACTAGCCACTGTTTGTGGGGCCAATTGTTGATTCGCATCTCTTTGCTGACCATCACTCTGATTTTCGTTCATTTGCTCTCCTCAAGTTTTGGATTTCAATTTGCAAACCAAGAATCACTTATTCAACCGTCACTTTTGCTTCGATTTTGGTAAATTCAAGCCCATAAGCCAGAAACGCAAAAGGCAAACGGACAAGCGATTCATTATAGGTATCAACCGTCTGTACGTAATTTTTGCGAG
>CAYLJQ010001203.1:0-1590 GCA_964383955.1 uncultured Heliomicrobium sp.
CACCCATGGCGGCGTTGCGCTGGTGGAGTGCGCTCAAATCCAAACTTCACATTGATCAGGCAAACGCTTTCAGAAATCCCAATTAGGAATTTAGCGCTTCCAACGCGCTTAACCTCCACAAGACTGTAAAAAATGAAAAGAAACCTTCTTTCCCTTGTTACTTTCGTCGTCATCGTATGTGTATTTTCGCTGGTGTTTACAGCTACAGCGCAACGTCAGCCGGAACAGGCAAAACGAGTTCCGAAGCAAATGGAAGATTTTGATATTCGCGCCGGATTGGCGCAGACCTTACCGGCTCCGCCTGCGGAAATGAAAGCCGCCGAAGCCGAAGGACGCCAGCTTGCCACTGCGAGGAATTCCAGGCTTCGCCGGGAACGGCCAAGCGCTCAAATTCAATTCAGCAGTTTGACCAACGCACCCAGCCGCGTATTCAGCTTTACTCAGGATTTGACTCCTTCGACCGCAGACGTTGAAGCCGGTGCCAGGTACTTTTTGAAATCCAACAGCGATCTTTACCGTTTGGGCGACGGCGAAGTTGACGGGTTGCGCGTGGCCAAACGGTACAACACTGATCACAACGGCGTGACACATTTGTACCTGCAACAGGAAGTCAACGGCATTGAAGTTTTTCAAGGAGAGTATGGATTTCACTTCGACCGCAGCGGGGCGCTGATAACCGCCGGAGGCGAACTGCTTCCCGCCGCCCCGCGCGCCGCAAACCTGACGCAGCCGCGTTTGACGGTGAACGCCGCATTCAACCGGGCAGTGGAATACGCCGACGTTGAAACGACCAATGCGGCGACAGTCAAGGCCGTCGCCGCTGGCCGGGCATTGAAGCAGAAACTTTCCCTTTCGGCAAAATTCACAGGTGACATTCCAGCGCGATTGGTTTACTTCCCAACACTCAGCGATCACATGCGGCTGGCTTGGGAATTCGAAATGTGGCTGGTGGAATCCGCCGACGTGTACCAGATGATTGTGGATGCCGAAACCGGCGCGCTGCTGTATCGCAAAAATCTGACTTCGTATTGTTTTGATAAGGAGTCAGTACCAGGAGCGGTAGCGACCGGGTCTGTTCCTGTTTTGAACTCCAGTGCCACCCGGTCGCTACCGCTCCCGGTACTGTACCAGCCGACGCCGCACGGACAGGTTTTTACCAAAGAAAGCCCGCGTCCGAATTTGCCCATGCTGAACAACAATCCGGCAGTGGTTCAACGCGAAGATCTGGCGTTTCGGTCTGCTTCATTCAATGGCAACACGATTTTTCCGGCGAACGATCCGCGCAACGATTGGTGGAATGGGCAAGCGCCGACCTCATTCACGGGCAACAATACGGACACTTACCTGGACACAGACACCAATAACCAGCCGGATGATTCGCCCAGGCTGGCAGTGCCGGACAGCAATTTTTCCTTTCCGCTGGACTTGACGATGGCTCCAACAACGGCTGACAACCAGAAAGCCGCGCTGGCCAATTTGTTTTACTGGACGAATCGGTATCACGACATTTTGTATATGTTCGGGTTCACAGAAGCCGCAGGGAATTTCCAAACCGTGAATTTCAGCGGCCAGGGCGTTGGCAATGATGCG
>CAYLJQ010001204.1:0-1580 GCA_964383955.1 uncultured Heliomicrobium sp.
AGCCTGATCCACAATGATGGTGACTTCGCCGGTTTGGTCAATGGTCGTCGTAACGGTTTGGACAAGACGACCATAAACCGCCGTGACATTGTACGAACCTTTGAAGCCTCGCGTTGCAAACTTGCCAGCCGAATCTGTCAGGCCACTTGAATTCGTCCACCATTCGCGAAACAGCAGATCGTTGTACACCAGCGCGTTCGGTTTCGACGACCAGTCGGCGCGATACATCGCTGCCATCGGCAGCCAGTGCGATTTTTCCCAAAATCCCCACATCAAAAAATCCGTGAACTTCGGTTGGCTGAAAATCATCGTCATCACATCGCGGGTGTATTCAGCCTGTAGCGCTTCGTCGGCCATGTTGATGTCAAACTCAGTAATCGCCAACTGCACCGGCAAGCCTGAAAACCGCTCAATGATCGTTTGCATTAACGCTGGCGGAGTGATGCGGTCAAAATGTCCCTGCATTCCAACGCCATCCACGGGAGCGTCGTTCGCCAGCATCCACTTGGTCAGTTCGAACAAATAGGTTTGATGGTTCACGTCCGCGCCACCCGCCGCCAGAATGTTGTAATCGTTGACGAACAGTTTCGCTTGCGGTTCCAGGGTTTTGGCCAATTGAAACCAGCGGATGATTTCCTGATTTCCCAGCTTGCCATTTGATTGCGGCGTGCTGCCGACAGCGATGCGGCCTTGCAGATCATGATTTGTATAAGGTTCGTTGACGACGTCCCACTGATAACATTTTCCGCCCGCGTTTTCCGGGTTCAATATGTCTGCAAAGTGTTGATCAATCCTGTTTTTCAATGCGTCGCCCGTCAATCCGCGAGCATCGTTCGGCAGATTGTCGGAACTTGGCCAGATCAGATTATGCCCCCGAACCGGCAAATTTTGATTCTTCAGCCAGGTAAATGTTTCCATCGTCGCTTGCCGATTCCACACCACCCAATCTTCCCAGAACGGCCATTTCAAATCGTTTTCCAGCACAGTCGTTGTGAAGTGCGACGACACGCGCGAACGATACATTTCCCTGTCCGCTTCGGTCTGTCCGTTCCCGGCCAGCAATTGCGCCGTCACTGCCGAACCAAACTTGAACGCGTGATTGGTTTGCTGAACAAAGACCTGCGCGCCAGGCAGCGGATTGCCCTCCCGATCTGTCACCTTGACAGTCAAATCGCCTTTGCGAAATTGATTGATGCGATCTGCCGCCGCCAATCGCCACGGAGCATTCGCTTCGCCACGACCAGGATAGTAATACTCAATCTTAAACTGAGAAGGACTTGCCAGTTGCGTGTAATTGCCAAGCGCGACCCCACCGATTTCAAACTTCTGCGGTCCATAAGCGAAGTGGAAAACCAAATGCGCCTGACCAACTCCAAAGTCTGCATGTGCTTTGAATGGAAGCTGATAAAACCGCCAATCAGGCGAATCGTTGGGAAAATTGACGGTGAAAGATTTGTCGTAAGGATCGCTGTCACGTTCAAAAACAACCTGAGCGCGTATGACAGAGCTATCCACCGGCTCCAGCTTACGCGCCCAAAACGACAGCAACAGCAAATCGTCCTTTTTCACTTCGGTAACGT
>CAYLJQ010001205.1:0-1354 GCA_964383955.1 uncultured Heliomicrobium sp.
GTGGAAGGATCATTAGGATTGAGCCCTCGAAACTGAGCCGTCAGCTTTTCTTGCAAAGCTGAGAAATCAATATTAATTTTAGATTTAGTTGCCATTTCAAACTCAAGCTTTCTTGGGTTCTGGGGCAGCCTTCACACCAGAGGCACCCGTTGCAGGCTTTTGGATGTCAGTCGGTTTACGAACTTGTACCTTGATCGAAAAGTTCGCTACGCGCCGTTGATCACGGGGCGAAAGGGCCACGTTCCCCGCAACGATTTCTATCAATTCAGGCTTGACGAACCATTGACTGTTATTGGCTAAATTTCGTAGTAATTCAGAAACACGCTCTTGAGACTGCGCCGTACCCAACAAACTCAAAGTCACATTCTCCTGCTTCATTGAAGAGACATACACACCATCAGGCAGTTGCTTAACCAATTCAGTCAGCAGATACACAGGCATATTTCGATCGGCCTGAAGCGATTCAACCGCTTGCTGGCGAGCGCGCAAAGAAGCAATTTCGGATTGCAGCGTCGAGACTTCTTTGATTTCATTTTCGAGCTTTTTGATTTCAGCTTGCAGAAAATTGTTTTTGTCGTTCTGCGCAGAAATTCTTTCCTGATAGGTTACATATATCAAACCGCAAATCACGCCACCCACCATGGCTGCAATGCCCAGCGAGACAAAAAACGCTTCTTTGCGGCGCTTGCGGGCGGCTTCTCGGTGAGGAAGTAGGTTGATCAAAATCATTGCAAGAACCTCCGCATCGCCAAGCCGCAGGCGCTCAGGTAGGAAGGCGCTTCACGGCGCATCTTGTTTTCTTTGATATTTCCCGACAAAGTCATTCCATCAAAAGGATTGAGCACTTGGCAGGTAAACGAAGTTTGCGCTGTTACGGCATCGGTCAAACCGGGCAAAGAAGATGAGCCACCAGCCAGCATCACATAGTCCACGCGGTTATGCGGCGTACTGGTAAAGAAAAACTGTAACGCGCGAGCAATTTCTTGCGCCATATTTTCGACGAAAGGCCTGAGCACAGACGACTCGTAGTCTTCTGGCAGTTCGCCGCTGCGCTTTTTGCTCTCGGCTTCTTCTGGAGAAAAGCCATATTGACGCACGATCAGCTGGGTAAGCTGAGCACCGCCAAAGGCTTGATCGCGGTCGTACACGACTTCTTCGTTTTTCATGACTTGCATGCTGGTGGTCATTGCTCCCACTTCAAACAATGCGACCAAGGCATCTTTGCCTTCGTCCGGTAGCTGCTCCACCAAGCGGCGTGTCGCTAGGCGAGATGCATATGATTCCACATCCAGAACAATTGGCTTTAAGCCGGCGGCTTCCGCCAAACCTTGACGATCCTGTACTTTTTCCTTGC
>CAYLJQ010001205.1:1364-1579 GCA_964383955.1 uncultured Heliomicrobium sp.
CGGCAATCAGCACATCCACATCGCCTGCGGAGTTAGCGCTCGGGCCGACCACACAAAAATCCAAGCTCACTTCATCCAGCGAGAAAGGAATATATTGATTCGCTTCGGATTCAACCTGAATCTCCAATTCAGCATCCGTCAACCCTCCCTGCAGGACGATTTTCTTGGTGATCACAGCAGAAGCGGGTAGCGCCATCGCCACGTTTTTCGTGCGG
>CAYLJQ010001206.1:0-1578 GCA_964383955.1 uncultured Heliomicrobium sp.
TGATGCCCGATAATCACGAAGAAATCAAACCAACCAAGAAATCAAAGCTATGGCAAAAAAAGGCAACGTTCTGATTGTTGACGACGAAGAAGTAATGCGCGATGTGCTGGAAAGCCTGCTATCGCAAGACGGGTATCGTGTTGATCTGGCCAAAACTGGCGAAGAGGGACTGGCGCGTTTCGGCGAACGCACCTACGACGTGGTGCTGCTGGACGTTTCCATGCCCGGCATTGGCGGCCTGCGAACACTGGAAGAACTTCTCAAGCTCGACCGCGAAGCCGTCGTACTTATGATCACGGCCTATGCGACCTTTGATACAGCGATTGCTGCCTGGCAGCTTGGCGCTTTCAACTGCATTCGCAAGCCGTTTGAAAACGAACAGATTCTGAAAATGGTCGCCGCGGGCATCACTCGGCGGCGCGGTGACGAAGAGCGCAGGGTGTTACGCCGCACGCTGAAAACCACAAGCGACCGCGCGCAGCTTGTCGGCAGTTCGTCCGCCATGCGCGAAGTTTACGATTTGATCGAACAGGTTGCGCCCGCGCGTTCCACCGTGCTGATCACAGGGGAATCCGGCACAGGCAAAGAAGTTGTCGCCCGCACCATTCACTTTTCCAGCCCTAGATCCGAATCCGGCCAGTTTGTCGCCGTGAATTGCAGCAACATCCCTTCCGAGCTTCTGGAATCCGAACTCTTTGGTCACACCAAAGGCGCGTTTACCGGAGCCGTCGCGGCAAAAAAAGGATTGTTTGAAGTCGCCGACGCCGGTTCGATCTTTCTGGATGAAATCAGCACCATTCCGCCGGAAACGCAGGCCAGGTTGTTGCGCGTAATTCAGGAGCGCGAATTCACTCCACTGGGTGACACGCAACCGCGCCGGGTTGACGTGCGCATCATCGCCGCGACCAACACCGATTTGCAGCGCGCGGTGAAGTCCGGCGATTTTCGTGAAGATTTGTTTTACCGGTTGAATGTCATCAACATTCATTTGCCGCCACTTCGCAACCGCAAGGAAGACATCTTGACGCTGGCCCAGCACTTCATTCGCAAATACAACGAGGAAAATGGCCGCTTCATTTCCGAGCAGATTTCGCCGGAAGTATTGAAGAAGCTGGAATTTTACGCCTGGCCCGGCAATGTGCGAGAGTTGGAAGCGACGGTCGAACGCGCAGTCATCATTGCTCGCACCAATGAATTAACTATCGAATGTTTGCGCGAAGAAATCGTCAATCCAAATTCTGAAAGCATGCATTCAGGCCCACTGGATGCCCTGGCAACTCTGGACATTTCGCAAGGCATTTCGTTTTACGATGAGGTTTCGCGCTTCGAAATTGATTTAATCCGTCACGCCCTGGAATTAACGGGCGGTCATCAAAGCCGGGCGGCAAAATTGCTTGGCATGAACAACACCACCCTCAACAGCAAGATCAAGGTTTACAACATTAAACTGTGAGTTTTTTGCGCTGGGGGCGATTCCGTAACTTCCCATCTTTCGAACTGAAACTGAGTTGGTCAATCCAACGTCTTCAAGGGCGACCCACTTATAGCGATTTGCAGGTGCGTGCGACCTCTTGATTT
>CAYLJQ010001207.1:0-1578 GCA_964383955.1 uncultured Heliomicrobium sp.
GATCGCCAAATTTTTGACTCGAGACGCAGAACACTATGCTCAATATGAATTGGAATTGGTGAAATTGGCAGAATGGGTTGAGTCAATTTTGCTGGAAACGCCGCCAAACATTATCCAGAGAAAATTGGCTGATTTGGTTGGTCTGGGTAAGCTGGGTTTGCGCGCACTGAAGCTGGGGGATGAAGGGTTGGTGCGAATGGTCAAAATAATGACTCAGAGTGTGCGCGATTTTTTAGACGAACGCTTTGAATCTGACGAGATCAAAACCACGCTTGCTACTGATGGC
The DNA here is from genome assembly GCA_964383955.1 of uncultured Heliomicrobium sp. GTDB lineage: Bacteria > Acidobacteriota > Blastocatellia > RBC074 > RBC074 > RBC074. Next base: position 287 of record CAYLJQ010001207.1, read on the forward strand.
GTCATCGGCACAAATGGCGGGCCGGCAACTCCCGGCACGGCTTACATCTTATTGCATCACGTGATGGGCGGAGCTGCCGGGCCGCGGGGATTATGGGGATTTATTCGTGGTGGAATGGGCGCTATAAGTGAGGCGCTGGCAGCTTCGGCTGAAGCCAGTGGCGCAGAAATCATAACGAATGCCGATGTGGACCGTGTGCTGATCAAAAATGGACAGGCATATGGCGTTGTGCTGAAAAATGGTGACGACATTCGAGGTAAAGTGATTGTTTCCAATGCCGATCCGAAACGCACTTTTCTCAAGCTGGTCGAAGAGCAGCACTTGGAAGAAGAGTTTCGCCGTTCCATTACAAACTTCCGTGTTGAAGGCTGTTCGGTCAAAATCAATCTAGCGTTGGACGGTTTGCCAAACTTCACGGCATTTCCAAATACTTCTGAACGCGAACCTGGATTGCCTCATAAAACAACCATGCACGTTTGTCCTTCAATGGATTACGTTGATCGCGCCTGGGAAGACGCCAAGCAGGGAAGAATGTCCCAAAATCCGATGCTGGAATGCACGATTCCGACGGCTTATGACGACTCCATCGCTCCGCCAGGCAAGCACATTATGTGCATATTCGCTCAGTACGCGCCCTATACATTGAAAGACGGTTTCTGGGATCAAGCCACAAAAGATGAATTTGCTGATCGCTGCATCAATGCTTTGGCGGATTATGCGCCAAATATCAAAGACATCATTCTTCATCGGCAGGTGATCTCTCCGTTCGACATGGAACATGAATACGGTTTGACTGGCGGCAACATTTTTCACGGAGACATGGATTTAGATCAACTATTCTTTATGCGGCCAGTGGCCGGTTGGGCGAATTACCGCACGCCAATTCAGAATCTCTATCTATGCGGCTCCGGAACTCATCCGGGAGGTGGCGTGATGGGAGCCCCAGGCTTCAATGCCGCGCGAGAAATTTTGAAAGACTTGAAACGTTGAGGAACTCCGCCGACCCATGAAAACGATTATTCTGCTAACGATCTCGAATATCTTTATGACTTTTGCCTGGTACGGGCATTTGAAATTTAAGGAAACGGTTCTGTGGAAAGCAATTCTCGTCAGTTGGCTCATCGCTTTCGCTGAATATTGCTTTCAAGTTCCCGCCAACCGGATCGGGCATTATCACTTTGCGGCTGCTCAATTGAAGATGATTCAGGAAGTTATCACCCTGGTCGTGTTTTGTGTGTTTTCAGTCGTCTTTTTGAAAGAGCAACTGAAGTGGAATTACCTGGTCGGTTTTG
>CAYLJQ010001208.1:0-1575 GCA_964383955.1 uncultured Heliomicrobium sp.
ATTGCTGCGCCAGCGTCATAAATTGGCGCCGAATCAGGAAAACGATTTTTCAGTGCGGAACATGACGGATGTGGCGGACGCGGCGGACGAAACCAATCGAATCATGACCATGCTTTTGGGCAGCATTGCCGGAGTTTCACTGCTGGTTGGCGGCATTGGCATCATGAACATCATGCTGGTTTCCGTTACGGAACGAACCCGCGAAATCGGAATTCGTATGGCAATCGGCGCGCGATCCTCCATTGTTCAAACACAGTTTTTGATTGAATCCATTGTGCTCAGTCTGGCTGGCGGAGCCATCGGCATCGCACTTGGAATCAGCATTTCGGTTCTGATTCCAAAGATGCTTGGCTGGCCGACGTTGATTTCGCCAACAGCGATTTTGGGCTCGGTGCTATTTTCAGCAGCCATTGGCATCATTTTTGGATTCTTTCCGGCCCGCAAGGCAGCGGGGCTTGATCCAATTGAAGCCTTGAGATACGAATAATAGAGACTAAAAAAAGAGACAGGATTTACAAGATGGAACAAGATCAGCTTTGGTCAGCGATCTGGTTGTATCTTGTAAATCCTGTCTCTTTTTCTTTCTGCTCAGGTGCCAACTTGCCGCAGCGCTTCGTACAAAACGATTCCCACTGAAGTGGCCAGATTCAGCGACCGAATTGCCGGATTCGGCATCGGAACTTTCAAGCAACGATCCCAATTGGCGCGCAGCAATTCTTCCGGCAATCCGCGAGTTTCTCTGCCAAACACCAAACAATCATTTGGCTGATATTGCCAATCCGTATAAAGCCTCTCGGCTTTGGTTGAAAAGTACAGGAAGCGGCAGCCAGGCAACGCTTCATACAACGCTTCGATGTTTCGATGATAGCGGATTTCCACGTCATCCCAGTAATCCAAACCTGCTCGGCGAACGGCGGCTTCGTCTGTGCGAAACCCCAACTTGCCGACTAAATGCAATGTTGTGAACGTTGCTCCGCACAGCCGAGCGATATTGCCTGTGTTCGGCGGAATTTCCGGCTCAATCAAGGCAATGTGAAGACTGGAATGTTTTTGGTAATTCATCTCAATGCGTTCTTCCTGCAAGAATCATCCATGCGCTGGTTCCCATAATCGCCAGCATTGTCACCGGCAAAAACCAAATTCCCAACCCTTTTGCCCGTTCAAAAGCCACTTCGCTCATTCGCCAGGTGATGTAAGAAAATAGCAGCGTCAGTTCCAGCATCATCAAATGCAATGGCAATTTCATTGCGGCAGGCATTTTCGGCGACCCTTCCAACCGCATGAAGATAAACCAGTCAGCTGCGACAATCAGCGTGGCAATCACGGGCATCAGAAAAATCATCCAGCGACTGCCCCATCCATCAGCTTCCCCGCTTAATCCAAAGTGAACCGGGATTGTTTCCGGCAAGTTTGGATAACTTGCCAGAGCAGACCACCAGCCAAGAGCAAGAAATATGATCGTCAGGCTGTCGAGCAAAATGATCATCGCGCCTCCAGGTGTCTTCGACTTTCAGATTTCATAAAGCACTTTTGGAAGAAGGAGCTTATTGGAGACACATTCGTTGGGTCAAGATG
>CAYLJQ010001209.1:0-1567 GCA_964383955.1 uncultured Heliomicrobium sp.
GAAGCTGTTGTGCAGTGTGCCAACGCTTTCGATTACTACATCAAACACGTCGCCGTCCTTCAGCAACACAGGCGGTTTGCGGAAGACGCCGACGCCTTCAGGCGTTCCGGTGGCGATCACGTCGCCGGGTTCCAGCGTGATGGCTTGTGTGACGTAGTAAATCAGGTAAGCCACATTGAAAATCATCATCTTGGTGTTCGATGACTGCATGACTTCGCCGTTCAAGATGCCTTCGATTTTCAGAGCTTGCGGGTCGGCGATTTCGTCTTTCGTCACCACAAACGGGCCGATGGGGCAGAACCCATCCAGGCCTTTGCCGCGAACCCATTGGCCGTCTGCGAATTGCAGGTCGCGCGCAGACACATCGTTCAAGCAGGCATAACCAAAGACGTAATCCAGCGCATCGGCTTCGCTGACTTTGCTGGCTTTTTTGCCGATGACTACAGCGAGTTCGGCTTCGAAATCAATTTGTTCGCTGATCGAATGCAATGTGACTTTGGCGTTGTGCGCGTTCACGGAGTTCAGGAACTTGGTGAAAATCAACGGAGATTTCGGCGGTTCGCTGCCGCCTTCGATAGCGTGATCGTGATAGTTGCGGCCAATGGCGATGACTTTGCCGGGTGTGACGGCTGGCAGGTATTCCACCGCGTCCAGCGCGTACGCCGTCGTTGCCGTCGCATTTTTTGCCGCATGAATCGCCGCTGCGCCTTTGGCGATGAAGTCCTTGGTTGTCGCCGCAATGTCCGTGATGTCTACGATTACGTCGTTGTTGAGCAAGCCCAGCCGGGCGTCTTCGGATGCTTTGGTTTTGAATTGAGCAATTTTCATAGCAGGTAATTTGGTTTTGAAATTGAGTTTAGGCTTCAGCGATTTCTACGCGCCGCCGTTGGAATTCGTCAAATGTCACTGCCAGCACAATGACTGCGCCAATGACGATCTTTTGAATGAAAGGTGAAATTTGCAGCAGGTTTCCGCCATTGGCCAGCACGCCCATAATCAATGAGCCGATGATGGTTCCAACAACCGTGCCTTGCCCGCCGCTTAAGCTGCCGCCGCCGATGACGACTGCGGCTATGACATTTAGTTCATAACCTTCGCCGGCATTTGGCTGGCCGGTGACAGTTCGGGAAGTGTCAATCGCGCCAGCCAGTCCGGCCAGTGCGCCAAGAATTGTGTAATAAAGAATTTGGTAACGCGTGACGCGAATGCCCGCGTAGCGCGCAGCTTCGATATTGCTGCCCATTGCATAACAGAACCTGCCGAGCTGCGTGCTACTCAAAACGAAATGGACGATCAGGGCAATGGCGACAACCATCAGCAAAGGCAAGGGAATCGCGCCGAATAGATTTTTTTCGGCCAGGTACCCTGCATTTTGGGGTAAACCTACGACGGCATTTCCGTCGCAAAGGTATAACGCCAGTCCGCGATAAATTCCCATCGCACCTAGCGTAACGATAAAAGCAGGAATTTTCAGAATGGAGATTGCCGACCCATTGACCAATCCGCTTGCTGCGCCAACTATCACGCAAACCAGAAAGCCGATTGCAACAGGGAATCCGCCGGTGGC
>CAYLJQ010001210.1:0-1562 GCA_964383955.1 uncultured Heliomicrobium sp.
CAACAGGCTGGAGGCGATCCGGCGCTGGCAAAATTGTATTCTGAAAAAATGCGGCTGGAAGGTGAGATTGGTAGATTGAAAGGACGCAAAGCGCAGATGACCGAAGACGATTTTGATAATGAATTGGAAAAGCTGGTGGTGGAACTGGCGACGCTTAATCAGACGATCAAAACGAGCAAGAAGTAAATGAGCGAGGAAGAGTTCCGAAAAAGATATGTTGCCGTAACGTCAAGGAGCGACATCACCACCAGCGAAGGTCTACAAGCTGCCAGCTTTATTTTTAAGCAAGCTGAAAGTGAGGGAATCCAATGTGCGCTCGCCGGTGGAATAGCAATGCATATTTATGGTTATTTGCGCGCAACTCACGATGTGGATCTTCTGGCGTCAAAGAACCTTGATATTCCACACGAAGAGAAACTCTCTTTCGGCGGCCAAAGTCATCTTGTGCAGGTTGGAGAGCGAAAGGTCGTAGTTGATGTGATTGTACGCGATGATTTTTTTCGCAGTTTTTATGAGGCGGCATTGCAGGACGCATATTTGACTAATGATGGCTGGCGCATTATCGCTCCGGAGTGGATGGTCATCCTGAAATTTTTGGCCAGACGCAGCAAAGATATTCTGGACTTGTTGTGGATGCTAAGAGAACCAGGCTTGGTAAATCGAAACCGGGTGAAAGAATTGCTTGAGCAAGTAATGGGTCAAACAGGGGCACAAGTCGCATTAGCAGGCTTGGAACAATACTACGTTCAAGCCGAAGTGATGCGCAGCGGCGACGAAAACGGCAGACAAGAAAGATGAGCATGTTGAATTTGAACTTAAAACTTGTGTTTCCCTTCCGAAGCCTGACAGCAGCTTGCGCTGTTGGATTGCTGTCCTTTTTCTGCCTGTTGGCGTGCGTGTCAGCCCAACAAGCAACCATCGAATCCGCTGAAGAAGAGTTGAAAGGCGGCAAGTATTCCGCCGCGATCGCTTCGTTCAGCACGCTGCTGCAAACTGCTCCCAAAGACGAACGCGTGCAGCAAGGTTTGCTGAAAGCTTACTTGGAAACGGGCAAATACACGGAAGCCGAAACTGAAGCGAAAAAGTTTCTGGCTCGCGGGGAATCCTCAGCGGCTCGGCTGGCGCTCGCGGAAGTAATGGCGACTACCGGGCGTTATCCAGCGGCGATTACCGAGTTTGAAAAGGTCAGTCAGACTTCGCAAAAAGCGATTGAAAAGGCTGAGAAGGAAGAAAAAGAAAAGAAACCGGATGCCGAAGAGAAACCGGAGCCAATTCCTTCGCCCAAAGCGCAAAAAGTGCAGGCGGATCTTCGCCGCGCCGAATTGCTGCATCTGACTGGAAAAGAAGAACAGGCAAAAGAGATTTTTGAAGCGCTGGTCAAATACTACGAAGACAATGATGTTGATTCGGCGGAAGAGTTGACTTCGATTGCCCGCGCGCTGACGTACCTGGAAAAATACCAGGACGCCAAGGATATGTATCTGGAAGCGATTTCCGCAGACGAAACCTACATCGAAGCTCAACTGGGCGGCGGCGAATTGTTCACCAGCAAATACAACTAC
>CAYLJQ010001211.1:0-1560 GCA_964383955.1 uncultured Heliomicrobium sp.
ATGATGGTCAATCTGCGGCGCAACGCCCAGGCAGTATCAAAGACTGAGTGAGGCAATATGTCTTCACCAAAAGCAGGATCAAGCACCTCTACAGAAAAATCATTGACGCCAATAACGACAAAAGCGTGAGGTTCGTAAATACCGTTTATCGGCGACATCTCAACGTAAACAATTGGAAAGTAACCTTCGGCAACATTTGTCGCCAACTCCTTGAGTGTTAGGTTGTGCTTGGCAGTGCCTGGAAATCCCAACTGGCGGGCGGCATCAACTGCTTTCAAAGCATCCGTTCCAACAAAGGTGCAGTCGCACAGATGCTGTAACTCAGCTTCTGGAACGTCCTGCCCAAAAGCCAGCAGAACCATTCTTAGGCAAGCTGGCACACAGGAATCAGGAGTTTCTTGCCTGTGAAAAGGCGGCTTCGATGGCTTCACGGTGTTGGTCGTACAATGCGCGAGCGCGCGACATCATTTCGTCAAAAGGCGTATGAGAAACAATTTCTTCGGTTGAAATGCTGACCAGGATTTCTCCAACTTCTCCGATGGAACCGATAAACGGGTAGGCGATAATGACAGGCAAACGCCACGCACTCGCTGAAGAATCAAAACGCGGCTCAATCGCCAGAAAACGATCCGGCAAATGGTCGAGCAAAAAACCATTCGCCACACCTTCCGCTTCCATCGCAGTAATTTTGGTAGCAACTCCTGGAAACATAACGCGCGAATCTTAACACCAAGCCTGACCGCTGTGAACGAAAGGCTGCAATACTTCAAATCTTGAGGAAAACTATGCGAAGAATAATTCTTATCACGCTGACGTTGCTGTGCGCGCTGCCAGCAGTTGCCCAACCCCCCGCAACCATTGCCGCTAAAACCGCAAACCTGCAAAAGATTGATGGTTATGTGCCGATTTACTGGGATGCGGCGCAAGGCAAAATGTGGATGGAGATTTCGCGCTTCAACACCGAACTGCTCTATCAAACATCGCTGCCTGCCGGAATCGGGTCAAATGACATTGGACTGGATCGCGGTCGCTTGGGAACTTCTCAAGTCGTGTACTTCGAGCGCGTAGGGCAAAAGGTGTTGATGATTCAGCCGAATTATCGCTATCGCGCCCTGTCGAACGACGAAGCCGAACGCCGAGCCGTTGCCGATTCGTTCGCGCGTTCTGTCATCTGGGGATTCAAGGTCGAAGCCGCCGAAGGCAATCGCGTCTTGGTGGACGCAACGCAATTTTTTATGCGCGACGCGACTGGCGTTGCCGAAACCTTGCGGCGTATGCGCCAGGGCAACTATCGGTTTGATGAATCGCGAAGCGCGTTTTACCTGCCGCGCACCAAAGGCTTTCCGAAAAATACGGAAATCGAAACCGTTGTCACACTAACTGGCGATGAACCAGGCAGATTTCTGCAAAGCGTCACGCCGTCGGCTTCAGCAGTTACCGTTCGCCAACATCATTCGTTTGTTGAGCTTCCCGATTTGAACATCAAGCCCCGCGAATACGATCCGCGAGTCAGTGCCAATGATCTGACGTTTTACGATTACGCTTCGCTATACAACACGC
>CAYLJQ010001212.1:0-1558 GCA_964383955.1 uncultured Heliomicrobium sp.
GCTTCGCTATTATCGGCCTCGTTATAGCCTTACTGGCTATACAGCCAGCGCAACCGGCGCAAGCTAGTCCCACAACAGCGGCTCCGATTGCGCTGGTGAATGCAGCCAGTTATGAAGCTTCCGTGGCTCCGGGTTCGATCGCAGCTCTTTTCGGAGTCGGCCTTTCCACACAAACAATCAGCGCGTCATCAGTTCCCTTGCCCACAACGCTTGGCGGAGTCACCGTTAAGATCGGCGGGATTGATGCGCCGTTGTTTTTCGTTTCTCCGAATCAAATCAATCTACAAGTTCCCAGCGGAGTTTCTGTAGGCAACGCCGCAATTCAGGTTTTCAATTCCGGCGTCGCCGCTGCGGTTGGAGACGGAACCATTGCCGTAACCGACGCTTCGCCCGGCGTATTCACGTTGGATGTATCCGGCAAGAATCAGGCGATTGCCCAGAACACAGACCTTTCGCGTAACGCGGATTTCGACAAAGTCCCCGGCGCGCGCCCTGAAGCCAGCGGCAATGTCGTCGTCATTTATGCCACCGGCATCGGCAACACGAATCCATTGGTCGCAGACGGTCAAGCCGCTTCTAGCAACCCGCTTGCCCAAGCCACAGCCACAACCGCCGTCACCATCGGTGGAACTCCTGCCGAAGTTCAATTCAGCGGACTGACGCCCGGCTTCGTCGGTCTGTGGCAAATCAACGTTGTTCTGCCCGCGAACTTGCCGACCAACCTGGCAACGCCGATGACCGTTACGCTGAAAGGCAAACAAAGTCTGGTCACGACGCTGGCCATCGTCAATAAAAACGAATTCGGAACGATCAGTGGAACCGTGCTGAACGCCGCAACCGGAACGCCGTTGGCTGGAACCGCAATCACACTGCAACCAACCGGTAGCGGCCAAACACGCACTGCGACAACAGACACGACTGGAAAATTCGGCATCTACATCATCAATCCCGGCAGCTACAATTTGTCCGTAGCAGCCAACGGATTCATCACTGTTTCACAAAGCTCAACCGTCACTGGAGGCCAATCTCAAACCGCCAACTTTGCGTTGACGCCGCCGCTGGCCGCGGGACAAATGCGAATCATCGTCACCTGGGCAAACGCACTCGACTTGGACGCGCACATCACTGGTCCGGCGTCGACAAATTCACGCTTTCACGTCTGGTGGCTAGAACCAACGGATTTGCTGAATCCTGTAACGACACTGCTGGACGTTGACGGCGTTAGCCCCGGCCCCGAAACCATCACCTTCACGCCCGCCGCCACTGCGACGTATCGCTTCTCGGTTCACAACTACACCAACCGGGACTCAAACGGCAACAACGGCATCGCGCAATCCGGAATTGTGGTGAGGGTTTACAGCGGCAACCAGTTGACCCGAACCATCGCGGCTCCCACCGGCGGCGGGACATTGTGGAAAGTCTTTGAATTCACCGGCGGGCAATTGAATGTCGTCAATTCGATGACCGACGAACCGGATTCCTTCAACATCAAGAACTCATTCTGAACAGTTCGTTGGCAGTTCAATTACACGGATTAAAGGGCTATTTCACGCCCTTC
>CAYLJQ010001213.1:0-1553 GCA_964383955.1 uncultured Heliomicrobium sp.
CACGCCGAGCATGGTGCCATCGCCACCCAGCGAAACCAGCAAATCAATCTCTTCCGCCAACTCGCCATCTGCTTCCGCCAACGCAATAAATTCCGGGAGCGCATTGGCTGACCGAGCTTTCATTGAAATGCCACGCGCTTCGCACCACACGCCAAGCTCGCGCGCCAATTCCCAGGCTTCAGGTTTGTTCGGCCCGATAGCGACGCCAATGGTTTTCAGTTCTATAGATGACATTCGATTGTTTGACTCACAAATGCTGAGTGATTTTACACGCTGGGGAGCGCTGTTTCAGCCAAGCCGCCGCAAAACATTCGACAAATTTTGCAGACCCACTTCCACGTCTTCAGGTTTTACGGCAAAGCCAAGCCGGAAATGTCGCGGCGCTTCAAAGAATTTTCCAGGCACGATGGAAGTTTCAAGCTGGCGCAATTGATCGTGCAGCGGCTGCGCGTCGGCCTGATGTTTTAGCTTGGGAAACACAATCATCGAACGCGGCGGAACCACACATTCCAGCAAGTCTTCGTGCTGGCGCAAAAACCGGTGAACCAGTTTGATGTTCGGCTGCATCATCGCTCGTGTGCGAGCTTCCAGTTTTTCCAATTGCCGAAAAGCCGCAACCGACAACGTATCGCTGGGCACCGAGCCAACCGCCCCAAACAGATCGTTTAGCCTTCGCATTCGTTCAGCCAATTCCGGGGTGCACAAAATCCAGCCGCAACGCAATCCGCTCAAGCCATAACTTTTCGTCAAACTGCTGGTCGTGATGAATTGAGGGCCAAGCGTTGCGACACAAGGTTCGGCATCTTCAAACAAAATATCGCGATAGACTTCATCAACCATCACGTAAGCGCCAACCGTTTTGGCCAGTTCACCAATTTGCTGCCAAGCGCTGCTGCTTACCGCTACCCCGCTGGGATTATGCGGACTGGTGATGACGATCAGCTTCGTTCGCGGCGTGACCAGCCTTCGTAGCTCATCAACATCAACCTGATAGCTGTTCTCAAAACTGCGGGAAAAGCGTTCGACCTCCGCGCCCAGGTAATCAAGCGCCGAAAGAATCGGATCGTATGTCGGCTGTTCAATCAGAACTTCGTCGCCGCGTTCGACGACCGTCGCCATTGCCAGGAAATTCGCCATCGAAGTCCCCTGTGCCGGAACGACATTCTCTGGCTTCACCCCGTACTTTGCAGCAATGGCTTCTTTCAACGGCGAATACCCCTCGTGGTTCGGGCCGTTGACGGCGACATCTTCCAGCGTGATCGTCAGGTCGCTCAAATCACACCCTAGAATCCCACTGTTTGCCAGGTTGTATCGCGCTCCGGCGTGATACTTTGCCCAAGTCATGTAAACACTGTTTTTCATAGTTACTTTATTTGCTCGCTACAGACTGCGATCTCGAACCAAACCGTTTCCACAAGAAAAATACAGGCACGCCTGCCCCAATGATCAAAGCGCCAATTCGCGCATTCTTCCAGTCTGTGATGAAGGTGTTAATAACAATTCCCATCCCAAACAGGATGAACAAAATTGGCACCAACGGATAAAGCGGCACC
>CAYLJQ010001214.1:0-1552 GCA_964383955.1 uncultured Heliomicrobium sp.
TCGTTTATCGAACTAGACTCGCCAGCCTCTTTTTATCTGTGGCGGCAAGTTTTTCATTTGCTTGTCGGGAGTTTTGAATAAACCTAGAATGATACTGCCCCCTATATAAAACGCTTGAGGCAATGGAGGAAACTTTATGCAGGCTGCTATGGAACTCGCTCTTGATGCTGAAAAGAATTACGAACTCGTCAATGGTGTGCCGGAGGAAAAAGAGGTGCCTGGAGCCAGACATGGAATGATCGCTGCCCGACTTCTCGTCAGGCTTGGAGGTTTTGTCGAAACCAACCAACTTGGCGTCGCGTTTACCGAAGTCAACTTCAATCTTGGTCGTAATGAACGCATCCCTGATCTTTCTTTCGTCGCTGCTGACCGCATTCCAGCCGAAGGTATTCCCGACGGCGTCTGGCAAATTCCTCCCGATCTGGCCATTGAAGTGATCTCGCCCAATGATCTGCACGAAAAAGTTAGCAACAAAGTGCTTGAATACCTGGAAGCAGGTGTAAAGCAAGTTTGGATTGTTTCTCCTGAAATCCGCACGGTGACGATCTTTCGCTCTATGGAACAAGTGCAGGTTTTTTCCGGCGACCGCGTGCTGGAAAGCCCAGACCTGCTGCCCGGCTTCCATTGCCTGCTGACGGAAATTTTTTCTGTACCCGTTTCTCCTAATCAATAACCGACTCTGTTTTCACTTGAGCCATAAGAAGATTTGTCTGGGTTCAACCTTCTCAGCTTCGAAGTTTGGGGGTAAACTCCCCGCCATGGACGAACGAGATTTTTACACCGAAAAGCAAGAAATCAAGACGGCGACTTACATGTGTCCGAAGTGCCGCCAGAAACAAGAATTCAAAATCCGCTGGCTGCGCCGCACGAAAAAGCGTGAGCTTCCGCGCGGAGCGGGCGAATTTGACCGAGCCAAGTTTGCCAAATCGCAGGACTATCTGTTTCGCGTAGATGATTTTATCGTTTGCCCGAATTCGGCTTGCCGAGCCCGGTTCGAGATTCCGAATTCGCAGACCATCGTTTTCATCTGAACTCGAAAAAGCAGCAATGAACATCGAAACGTTTGAAGCAACTTTGACCGGCACTGAGCCGCCAGGCGAGTTGTCGGCTTATTTGAACGCGCTTTGGCATGATGGCGCGGGCGATTGGGACATGGCGCACAAAATCGTTCAGGACATCGAAACCGAACAAGCGTCGGCGATTCACGCGTACCTGCATCGCAAAGAAGGCGACGAAAGCAATGCTCGGTACTGGTATGACCGGGCAGGCAGATCGTTTCCGGCAGGCAAGACGCTTAACGAGGAATGGAAGAGCCTGGTCAACGAGCTGCTGTAATCAATTCATTCCGAAACTTCTCTCAACCAATTTATGAAGCATGCACGATTGCTCAAACTTGCGGGTTTGTTCGCTGCGCTGTTGTTTCTAGCGTTTGCGAACTCTCGTCCTGCGAGCTCATGCGAATTTGTCGGTCAGGACCAATCCGGGAGCAAGCCAAAATATTGGGCGTTTGTGATGCCAGTTAGCTCTCTAATTCCTTCGGTCATTAATCAAA
>CAYLJQ010001215.1:0-1543 GCA_964383955.1 uncultured Heliomicrobium sp.
CATTCCGTCGTAACGAAGAATAGACATTGCCTAAATTACTCAGTCTTATGGCTTCGCTCTGTCGGTTCTTTAATCCGCGAGCAATTGTCAGCGCTTGCTCAAAATTTTCAATTGCCTTTTCATACTGGCCTAATAATTCATAAGCTTCTCCCAAATTATTCAGAGTTATACCTTCAGATGGTTGGTTCTTAACTTCTCGATGAATGGCTAATGCTTGCGCATAATATTCCACCGCATTTTCGTAGCGACCAATCTGTTGGTATACAGCTCCAAGATTGCCCAGTGCGCGCCCTTCGTTTGTCCTGTCTTTCAATTCACGAGACGCCGTGGCCGATTCAAAGTACTCAATGGCCTTATCGTAATGGCTTAGATAGAAATTAGCTGTTCCCAAATCATTGAATACACGCAGAGACCATACGTTGTCCTTAATTTCATTGCGAATTGCCAACGACAATTCGTATTGCTCGCTCGCTTCAGCAACATCGCCCAGGGCTTGCAGAGCATTCCCAAACAAATGAATCGCTCGTCCTTCTCCCGCAAGGTCTTTTACTTGACGACAAATTGTCATCGCCTGCTGCAAGTAATTCATTCCTTGCTCATATCGGCTCAGATTGGAATATGCAAAGCCGATATTGGTCAACGAACAAGCTGCGAAAAGCTGATCGCCCAATTCACGCCAGATTGCCAAAGCTTGCTGTTGTTTGCCGATGACTTGCTGAGCCGTTCGTCCGCGCTCTTTGCTGAGTTCGTTGGCCTCGATCATCAGGCGTTCGGCGGCGATTCGCTTTTTGTCTTGTTCGGTGGCGGCGGGTTTCAGGTCGGTTTGCAGGCGGTAGCTGCCGCGCGGGGAGCCGACAGGATTGGCTTTGACCAGCAAGCGGTAGTCGCCGGTCGCTGCCGCTTCGTAAGACAGCGATTCCTGGCCGCCAATGGTGGTGAAGCCGACTTCGGCAATGACTTTGCCGTCAGTGCCAACAATGGCGACGGTGACGTCAACGCTTTGCTGATGAACGATGGTGCGCAGAAACTGGCCTGCCGCCAGCGCTAAAGTGAACGTTTGTTGCTGGCCTCTGGCAATTTCCCGTTCGATGGGTTTTCCGGGTTCCAGCGGGAGCGGTTTTTCTTGCGGTGCGGGAGTTGAAGCGGCACGAGCAGCGGGTGAAGTACCGGATTGCTGGCTGGAATCATCAACTGCCGTGACCGAAGCGCCAGGCAGAAAATTCCAACCGCTCAGGCAAACCACGGACAGAAGCAAACCGGTCAAGACCAAATATCGGTACGCGCGAACTCTGTTCGCAGCGGAAACAACAGAAAGCATGGGTAAGCTCCAGGTGATAAATAGTTCGAAAACGGCTTCAGATCAGTTTGGATGTTACTTCAGCGCCGACTATATTTGCGCCGGAGTCTAGGCTTCGGTTTCAGCGAAGTCAATAAATTCAATGCTTTTGAGCAATATTGACGCAAGGGCTGTGAAATTCTTCCGTCTCAGTGAGGGAATCCGGTTTCGAACGACGGTTTAGGGAGCAGGAGAGGAATGCTTATG
>CAYLJQ010001216.1:0-1524 GCA_964383955.1 uncultured Heliomicrobium sp.
GCCGCCGGAAAAACAAATCGCCGCGCGCTTGTCGCCGTGCTTGTGAAGCCACTGGTAAAAATCTGCCACCAGCGCCTCGTCCACCTTTTTTCTCCGCTCCTCTTCCTCCAAATGGGAGAACCGCGCGGCATGTCCTACGCGTTTTTGCTCGAACTGCTTTTCGGTATTTTCATCAAATTTTTGTTCGACGACCTGATGCTTGTATTCTTCGGTCAGTACGTCGAAGAGCGACAAGAGTGATTTTTTCATATCTCCCCCAAAGACGTGGACGTTAAGTGGTAGTCGCGTTACGGCTTCGGCTATCACCGTAAAACTGCAAAAGTTAGCTGAGTAAGACGGCGGGAATGTAGCCCAGTGCTGGAAACGCGTCAATTGCCGAACTCTTCCAACGACAAGCGGGCAAATTTTTCAATCGCCTGGGTCGTGTCGGCGTCCGGCTTGCGCCTCTGGAATTCATAGGGTAGCATCCGGTCATCACTGAGCATCAGTAATGAGCTGTGATCGCTGAGGCGCTAAAACACTTCAAGCGCCGTTGTAGATTCCCGCAAAGTTCCTACGTTGATCTTCATAGTGGGGAAAATTCTCATCTCCGAAGAAGAAGATTCGGAGGCAATGACACCTTATTCTCAATCTTGTCTTTTGATTGAGCGTCACACTCTGGCGATATTGCGCCTACTTCGGCTGTGCTTAATTGCCGGAAAAATCTGAGCGGAAAAACTGCTACAACAATCAATGGTTGGCTCATCACTGAGACTCTAACTTTATGGAGGCAGATAGTCAGACTGCTTTTTAAGCCACTTTTGGAGGAGAAAGAACGTGAACCGCAAACTGATTCGCACAACTTTGGCTGAGGTCAAAGAAAGAGAATATCACCAGCAACAGGTGCGCCGGGCCGAACCGCCCCCGCAACCACAACAACGCCAGGCTCCGCATGCACATGCACAGCAGGCTCAGTCCAAAAAGAAGATTCCACCTGAGCAGACCAATGCCGAGAGCTTTTACTATAAAAAGCAAATGGATGCTCATACTCCGATGGTCATTGTTTTGCAGGACAATGAAGCGTTGCATGGAATCATTGAATGGTACGACAAAAACAGTATCAAGCTGCATCGCGACGAAGGGCCAAACCTGCTCGTTCTAAAACATAACATCAAGTACATGTACAAAGATGAGTCGGTCAAAGCGTCGAAGGGCAAGGGCGAGCCAAATGTTCGTGATGAAGACGATGATGACGACGACGTTTATGACGATTCAGACGATGATGAATAGCTGCTTCGTTTCGAGGCCTTGAACGATTAGAGGTCTCAACTATGGCTGATTTGATAAGTCCCAAAAGCTCTGATGCGGCGGCAAGGCGTAAGCCTCGCATAGGAATTACGATTGGCGATCCGGCAGGGATAGGACCTGAAATTTCGCTAAAAGCGATTGCGGACGAGGACGTGCTAGCCGTATGCAAGCCGGTATTGATTGGTGACGCCCAGTACTTAATGCACTGGGCGCGCATTTTCAATTTATCGCGCGGGT
>CAYLJQ010001217.1:0-1520 GCA_964383955.1 uncultured Heliomicrobium sp.
TTACTTTCTGGAAAAGAACCCGCAGGTGAAACCAACCTTGATCACGAAGTTTGAGCCGTGGCATTTGCTGGCGTTCAATCGCTTTGCGCAATATCAGCTTTTCATCTTCCGCCGTCTGGGATTGCGGCCAAATGAACTGCGCGCTTCTGTTCAAGAAGTCGGCGCGAAGACGGCGGGACGGAGCGATGGAGAGATAGAGGAAAACAGAAACAAAACTTTAATTGCCGGATCGCCCGTTGACGCTTTTATGTCGGACGAAAATGCTGCCGCGCAAATTGGTTCCAACACCTGGGCAATTTCGCCGAAAAAATCCGCTACAGGCAAGGCCATGTTGCTGGTCAATCCGCACCAGCCTTTCTTCGGTCCAGGCCAGTGGATCGAAGGCCACGTCCACAGCGACAGCGGCTGGAATATGTCCGGCGCTTCGTTTCCCGGTTCACCGTTTCCGACGCTTGGTCACAATGACAATCTGGGGTGGAGCCACACGGTCAACGCGCCTGACGTGATTGATGCCTGGGAAGAAAAGTTTGACGACGCCAGCAATCCATTGAATTACAAATACGGAAACGGTTACAGGGCGTCCACAGAATGGAGCGACACCATCAAGGTCAAAACCGACGCGGGAATGGTCGAGCGCACATTCAAGATGCGCAAAACGCATCACGGCCCTGTGATGGCTATCCGCGATGGCAAGCCGTTGGCTGTCAGAATGGCGGCTTGGGAAAACGCTGGCGGAGCGCTCGAACAACGCTATTTGATGACCAAGGCGAAAAACCTGAAAGAGTTCAAAGCTGCAATGTCAGGCTTGAAAGTCCCTATGTTCAACACGATGTACGCCGACCGCGAAGGCAACATCTTTTACATTTATTACGGCGCGGTGCCGAAACGCGACCAGAAATACGACTGGTCAAAATTCGTGGACGGCAGTGATCCTGGCACGGAATGGCAGGGTTATCATCCGCTGGAAGAACTGCCGCAAATCACCAACCCGGCTTCCGGCTTCGCGCAAAACTGCAACGCCACGCCGCTGCTGGCCGCTGGGGAAGAGCTTGGCAAAGACGGAAATCCCGATGGCGCAAAATTCCCAGCGTATATGGTCACGGAAAAGGACAATCCGCGCTCGCGCATTTCCCGCCGTGTGCTGAGCGAACGCGCCAAGTTCACTTACGAAGACTGGACGAAAGCCGCTTACGACACTCGCGTTATCGAAGCCGAACGCTTGATTCCTCAACTGGCCGCCGAATTCGACAAGTTCAAAGCCGCCGACGCAGCCAAAGCGGAAAAACTTGCCGAAGTCATCGCCGCGTTGAAAGCCTGGAACGCCGTCAGCACGGTTGAATCCGTGCCAATGACTGTGTTCACACTTTGGGCTTACACGCGCACACAATCCCAGGCGCAGCAATTGACCAAAGGCCGGCCTTATCCAGAAGTGGATGTTCTGGATTATGTCATCAGCGATCTGGCCAAGAAGTGGGGAACCTGGAAAGTGAAATGGGGCGATCTGATGCGCATTCAGCGCG
>CAYLJQ010001218.1:0-1517 GCA_964383955.1 uncultured Heliomicrobium sp.
TGTTGGAATTGCCGGAATAACTTCCTACGCTGAATTCGCGCGGAGCTACTGACCGAAACAGCACCAACCGTTCCGGCTCCTTAACCGGCAACATCCGCAACAGCATTGCGTCCACAATGCTGAACAAAGCCGTATTTGCGCCGATCCCCAAAGCCAATGAAAGCACGGCAATCGCCGTGATCCCTTTTTGCCGCATCAACATTCGCAGGCCATAGCGCAGGTCTTGCCACAAAGTCCGCATATCTTCCCCTTTACGGATGACGGAATTACTTTTGAATTTGAAACTGCTCGTCTGTAGAAACCAGGTTATCTGCAACCTTATCCAAAGCCTGTGCCAGCTTTCCACATTGTATGAGCTTCGGTAACTGTTTATTTGGTTGAACTTGGCGTGCTGCGAAAGAAAATCCGCACGGTAAATTGTCCGTTCGCGGGATTGGCCATTCCCGAAAGCGGAAAGATATTCATGGATATTATTCAATCTGGCTGAATCAGTACTTGGACTTTTTCGAATCTTTTTCCAGCTTCTTGACGTGCTGGGCTGCGATCGCCGCATACGGTCCGGAAGTGCACTTGCGATATGCGGCAAACGCCTGATCGGTTTGTCCCAATTGTTGATACGCCAATCCCATCAAATAGTGCACGTCCTTGTTTGCCGGATCGGCTTTCAGCGCTGATTGATATTCCGCCAGCGCCGCCGAAGGCGTTCTCGCTTTCAATCCGCGCTGAATATATTCTGCGGCTGACAAGGCAGGCGGCGCTTCACTTTTTGCCACCACTGGCGCGGGCGCAGGTGCAGGCGCACTTTCAGGCGTAGGTTTTATCTTTGCGCTGGCGATTTCGGCGGTGGGTTCAGACGCTTTTTGATCAGGTGCTTTTGGATTGGTAACGGATGGCGATGGCGCGGCAGTTTGCGCCTGAATTTGGGCGGGCGTCGCGGAATTCACCGGCGCTTCAGTCCCGCTTGGCGCTGGCTCAAAAATCGGAGTCGGCGTCGGAACAGGTTCCACCGCAATGTTCGATGAATTTTCAGAAGAGAAGTAAAAAGCTGCGGCCCCCACAATTGCCAGCACACAAACAGCGGCCAAGGCTACTAGCGCCATCGGCGATTTCTGTTTGATTGCAGCCGTCGGAATAGAGGTTTCTTTTGTTTGGTGCTTCAACGGATCAGTCGCTACAGGAATCGTTGTGGCTTTGGTGTTGTACTTCAGCGGGTCCGTGGCTGGTTCTGAAACCTTTCCGGTCGGACCGGGCTTTGTCGGCAGATCGTTTGTATCAAGTGCGTCGGGCGAAAGCACCTCGGTTTTTCTGTAAACATCTGCGGTTCCAGGCGTAAACAAAAGCTCTGTCCCAATCGGAGTAATGTTTGTTTCATAGGACTTCGCGGGCGCAATGGGCGTCCCGCACATAACGCAGAATTTGACGTTTTCAGGCAATTCGCCTCCGCACTTCGTGCATTTAGCAGCCGACATTTGTCTCTTCCTCCAATTTTTAAGTTTAGCCCTTTCGGTCACTTCAAC
>CAYLJQ010001219.1:0-1514 GCA_964383955.1 uncultured Heliomicrobium sp.
GGTTGCCCCACAGGTCGCGCAAGAAAAACAGGAAGAGAAAAAACCTATGCCACCGAAAAACAGCATCTTTGAAGGCAACGTATATGCGCCCGATTTCCCTGCTAGCTTGGAATGGTTGAATACGGAAAAGCCACTGAGCTTGCGCGATCTGCGCGGAAAGATTGTGCTGCTGGATTTTTGGACGTACTGCTGCATCAACTGCATGCACATCATCCCGGATTTGAAAAAGCTGGAAGCAAAATACGGCAATCAGTTGGTTGTCGTCGGCGTTCATTCGGCCAAGTTCCAAAACGAAAAAGGCACAGAGCAGATTCGCCAAGCTGCGCTGCGGTACGAAATTGAGCACCCGATCATCAACGATAAGGATTTTGAAGTCTGGCAGAGTTACACGGCGCGCTCATGGCCGACGTTGGTGCTGATCAATCCCAAAGGCAAAATTGTCGCAACCCATGCGGGCGAAGGCGTTTATGACGTTTTTGACACGTTGATTGGCAAGTTGGGCGATTACTTCCGCGCCAGGAATGAACTCAACGAAACGCCGATCAAATTTAAACTGGAAAAGTTTTCCGCGCCGCCAAGCTTGCTGGCCTACCCCGGCAAAGTGCTGGCCGATGAAAAAAGCGACCGGCTGTTCATTTCTGATTCCAATCACAACCGCATCATTATCACTTCGCTGGACGGAATGGTGCAGGATGTAATCGGCGACGGTTCAATTGGCAAACGCGACAGCAGCTTTACCGAAGCCGAGTTCAACCATCCGCAAGGCGTCGCGCTTGACGGCGACACGCTTTACATCTGCGACACTGAAAACCATTTGATCCGCAAAGCCGATTTAAAAACCAAAACTGTCGAAACTTTGGTTGGCACTGGCGAACAGGCTAGAAAGTTCAACATTGAAGGCACGGGAACAACGGTCGCGCTGAATTCTCCGTGGGATGCCGTAATGCACGACGGCAAACTTTACGTGGCGATGGCTGGCCCGCATCAGTTGTGGGTGGTTGATCCGAAAACCCGCGAAGCCAAACGGTATGCCGGAAGCGGCGGTGAAAACCGTCATGATGGCCCCTTGCTGGAAGCTGCGCTGGCGCAACCCAGCGGCATTACGACAGACGGCAAATCGCTTTTTTTCGCCGACAGCGAAGTCAGTTCCATCCGCGCGGCTTCGCTTGATCCGGCGGGGAAAGTCACGACCATCGTCGGCGAAGGCCTTTTCGAATTCGGCGATACGGACGGCAAAGGCGGCAGCGTGCGATTGCAACATCCTCTGGGTGTGGTTTACGCCAACGGAAAGTTGTACGTCGCCGACACCTACAACCACAAAATCAAAGAGCTTGAAATCACACAGCGCGAAAGCCGCACTTTTGCCGGAACGCGCGAACGTGGAACCAAAGACGGGGAACGAAAACTGGCTACGTTCAAC
Source organism: uncultured Heliomicrobium sp. (assembly GCA_964383955.1). Taxonomy (GTDB): domain Bacteria; phylum Acidobacteriota; class Blastocatellia; order RBC074; family RBC074; genus RBC074. The sequence goes on from CAYLJQ010001219.1 coordinate 1,421, forward strand.
GAACCCGGCGGTATTTCGGCAACGTCAAAAGCATTGTTCGTCGCTGACACGAATAATCATCAGGTCCGCCGGATTGAGTTCGACAGCGGCAAAG
>CAYLJQ010001220.1:0-1510 GCA_964383955.1 uncultured Heliomicrobium sp.
CACTGAGGAATGAGAAGGGAGGGAACTCAACACATCACTGTAACAACAAGGCTTTGATAATTTCCGATTACAAGAATGTTGATGCTGCAGGTGATTTCGTGAACTTGCAGTGATTCTTCGCCCGAATGAAAACAAACATCCCTGTGCGGAAGGAAGAAATCAGATTCAAGAAAGTTGAACGGATTGGATTTGAAGTGGAGTTGTAAGGTTGAGTTGCAGCTGAGATGGATAGATCAAGATCATAATCAACGGTCGTTGGTTCAACTGCTGCAACCGCAGTCATTCTCTAAAGCATTGAAGCCGCCATAGCCTGTTGGATTGGCGGCTTCAATGCTTTAGAAGATGAGCAGTCGGGCAAAAAATTTAGCGGTGTTTTCATTTTCCATTTTTGTTTTGTCACTAGTCATTGACCAGGCGATTTCCACAGGAATGAAAAATGAGAGATGGAAAATGAAAAGAGTGATTACACCTTAAAACTTTTGCCTACCCGCTGAAAACGTATTCGATGGCTTCTTTCTTTTTCAGCCATCCAAATTTCAAGTATTTAGAACTGATTCTATCAGCGACCAAGCAGCGAATCATATTTATCAAGCAGCGAAGAGAGCTTATCCCGCAGAGAAAATACTTTTATGCGCAGAGCATCGTCTTTGCTTTTATCAGCAATGTCTTTCCAAAGGGATTTCAGCACGCCCTCGCAACTCTGAAACCGTACGGCAATCTGAAGGCCTTTGGTTTGCGCTTCTGCATTGGTCTGCTCTACAGCCATAGAGCCAATCGCCGTATCAAGTGAATCTATTTCTTGTTCCAATCGAGCCAGTTTTTCATCAGTTGTCATAATTTTCGTAAGACCTCAGCCAATTTATTCCTTTAATGATTTTTTGCAGCTTGCCGCGTTCACCGCCAATGGCAATTAATCGGTCTTTTGCGGACAAGCTCAAGAGCAGATTACCGGATTGCCTAACTCTTGCCAATACGTCTTGCAGGGAACGCACAAGCAAAAAGCCGCGAACAGACAAACGCACTCGCCATAAACCAGGTTTATAACCCAACCTTGCAGGTTCGGATTTTCCGTCCGGCGGTTGAACAAAAAGAAGCCTGAACAAGTGCTGCGCCCTTTTGCCTTTTTGGCTGAGGCATTCCTTGCCCCGCATCAACAGTCGGTGTATAACCTGCCGCAAGTCACCAATTGGTCAAACAAAATTATGAAACTGAAAAGACGTTGTTTCGTCTTTCGGAATTAGATCAGCGCGTGACGTTCCGCCTGTTCTGAAGTGATTCCGGTTTCTGCGCTCTCAATTGCTACGTTAATTACCAAAGAGATAGCCCGGCTGGGGGTTATCTGTGTCCGCTCGTAAATTCTTATTCGCGGAAAATGTCCATCGTCTCCACGAAGGCTACCGCCAACGTGCTATCAAAGGAGTCTTCCAGGTGGAATATCGAAAACTTTTCAGAGTCTCAGGACTGCTGTTGCTCTTATTAGGATGTCTTGCCGATTGGAGTCCGTCTCCGC
>CAYLJQ010001221.1:0-1506 GCA_964383955.1 uncultured Heliomicrobium sp.
GTCTGACTTCGGCCTGGGCTTCCTCTGGGGTCATTTTCAGCGGTGTGTGCGCCATCTGGTAAGGCGCGAAATCCAGCCAGTGTTTGGGACGCGTCAACCGGCCCGCCGCCAGCAGCCGCGCATAAAGCGGCGTTGAAGGGAACGGCGTCAACTGACCAAAGACAGGCAGACCGGCAGGCCAGGTGCGAATCTGTCCCAGCGTTCTTCCTGCCACGCCCACCGTGTCATTGTCCAAGCCAAAGATGAACGAGGTGATCGCCAGCAGATTACGGTCGGCCAGCCGATCCAGCACAGCGGCGTAATCGCTTGGCTTGATGAAGTTTTTGTTCACGTCCGCCAGATTGACCGGATCAATGGATTCCATGCCGATGAAAATCCACTTGCCGCCCGAATCCCGAATCAGGTCAACCAGTTCTTCGTCGCGCAACAGGTTGGCGCTGATTTGCGCCGTCCAGAAAACCTGAGCATCGGCGGCGATGATGTCGCGCAGCAGCGATTTGGTGCGTTTGATGTTGATGGCGAAATTGTCATCTATGAAAAAGACAGCCACTTGTCCGCCTTCGCTGCTGGCGCGCGTTTTCAGCCGCAGCAATTCATTGACGACGCACTCATTGGAACGGAAGCGGATTGAATCTCCAAAAAATCCCGTCACCGTGCAGAACTCGCAGCCGTATGGGCAGCCGCGTCCGGATTCGACCGGGATGATGCGGAACGTTCCCCAACCGCCGCCGATTCGTTTCAACATGGGCGCCAGGAAGCTGGGAATGATATTGAATTGATCCAGGTTGATGGATTCCCATGGGATCGCCGGATAAGGCTGCAAGCTGGGTTTGCGTTCTTTGCCTTCGGCGTCGGTCGGTGTGTACGTGTCTTTCAGTTCACCGCGCGCTGCATCGGCGACGATCTGCGCCCAGGTTTCATCGGCTTCACCCAACGCCACTGCGTCAGCATGCCGTGGCCCGCCGTCACGTCCAAGGGCTTCGCCGGGAACTTCCGTAACATGCGGACCGCCCATTACAACGGGGACTCCGGCAGCGCGCACGGCGTCGGCCATTCGATAGGCTTTGGCGACCATACGCGTCATTGCGCCGATGCCGACCAGTCCAATGTTTTGTTCGCGCACGAATCGGGCAATGCCTTCTTCGTCCATGGATTGTGCGTTGCCATCAATCAGAATGACTTCGTGTTCGGGTGGAGTCAGGGATTGAAGCAGAAACATCCATAGATGAGGCATAAAATTACGCGTCACCCCGTTGTCCGGGTTGTAGAGCAATATTTTCACGGATTCCTTTCTTTGTACCGGCAGGTTTGTTTTGTGGAGAAAAATAAAGTGATGTGAAATCTATTGGAGTGTAGTCTCCCGCTGGAGTTCTGACCAGCGAATCCGGGAAAGCAGCCATGTTTAATTACAGGCAGTTCAGGGAAATGGTAGTGGGCGATAAGCAGAATTGGCTTGAAAGACGGCCTGGGGACGCCCACACGGAAGTTTCAATTCGTCCGTTTCTG
>CAYLJQ010001222.1:0-1506 GCA_964383955.1 uncultured Heliomicrobium sp.
TCGCAATTCAGTTTGCCACTGAAACGGTGCTTTCGCGCCTTTGTGGCTTGCCGGAATTGCGTCCGGCAACCATTGCCTGCAACCAAATCTGACACGGACTTGAAACGCCCTTGAAAGAAACCTAACGGCGAAGCTGTACCGTTGAGCCGGTTGGCCCAAACACGTTTCAAGATGTTCGCCGGTTGCAGGAGTTTTGTACCCAAAGACAGTAAAACAATAGCAATACGCTGACTGGAGAAGGACTGTATGAAGACATTCGTTATCGAAGCAGGTCGAAGTGTGCCTGCCCGCGTTCGATTGTTCCGGTGCCTGATGACACTACTGCTGACAATGTTTGCGACCGCATCGGCTGAAGCAGATTCCCGCCCCACAAAAATCAATGCTGGCATCTGGCTCAGCCGTGAAACCGACTACCTCGTTTCGAAACAACATCAAGAAGAGCTGTTACTGAACCTGCGCCAGATCACAGGTTTGTGCGAACTGCGAATCAAGGAAGATGGTTCCCTTTCCCTGGGGGATACCATCGGTTCAAGCAATGGTTCTTTCGCAAGCCGGCAAGTTTTGTTGCGTGCAATAAATTCCGGCTACGTTTTTTTCATCGAAGATCACACCGGGTCGTCGGAGGTGAATTTTGGTCAACTCGACGAAGGCACGCTTTACGAAGACGAAACCACAGGAAGCCGCTTTTTGATCTGGCGAATCCGTTTGGATTTTGAAGACTTTCGAAAAATGTCCGCCCCTGACAAAGTCCGGGAATCGTTCAGCATTGGGTTTACGTTTTTGCACGAATTGCTGCACGGCCTGGGGCACAAAGACGCCCAGCAAATTCGTGAGCTTGGCGAATGCGAAGAGCAAATCAATATGGTTCGCCTGGAATTGAATCTGCCAACGCGGGATCAGTATTTCGCCGAACAACTGAAAATCACCCAGCAATTTTTCACGATGCGGCTCAGGTTCCGCGACCACGTAAAACAGCGGAATCAATATTTGTTCTTCATGGCTGCGCCGGGAAGCAAAATTGTTGAAATCGTCGAAGGCGTTGTCACCGTGGGACGACCACCGCGCTGATTACTTCTTTTCACCGACATCTTCGACGACCAGGCCGGTGCGCGTTTCAATGGCTGGCAATAGAAGCTTGCCAATGTCTTTGTCCAGTTTCAGCACGGCATAATCATCACCGGTTTTGATGGTCAGCCAGTGCCGTTTGGATTTCGACCGCGCTAACATCAACCCCGCCGGAATTGCCATCCAGGGAACAACTGCCAACAGTAAATACGGGCTGATGGCAACCGCAGCGCCAGTGACTCCCGCCGCTGCTCCGGCACCAGATTTCCATCTGGGATGTTTGGAGTAGGAATATTCGGCGAATTTGATGTCTTCGTACCTGAACCGCTTCAATTCCTCGGCAGTCTTTTTCGACTCTACAATCAGGAATTTTCCTTCCAGCCGCAATCGAACCGGCAATTTCTCCAGCTTCTTTCCGTTCAGGGTCAGCAGTTCGACCTT